>CADBLY010000068.1 GCA_902795725.1 uncultured Erysipelotrichaceae bacterium | reverse complement strand
TATATTGTTAATTGTTAATAATAAGACAATAAAGAGTAATTCTAAGACAACTACTAAGACTAGTCAAGTTACATATAATTCTGATGATTATGATTATGACTTTTCTAATTATGAAACAATAGATGTAGATTTAGATAGTGTAGGTGGTAAATACGAAATAACAAAAAAGGCAATATATCATTTTACAGGTACACTAAAAGGATATATTAAGGTAAATACTGAAGACGTTGTTAAAATAGTATTTGATGGTGTTGATATAGAAAATGATAATGGATCATGTTTATATGTTGAGAGTGCTAAAAGTACATATGTAGAATTAGTCGGTAATAATAAATTAACAGATGGATCAAGTTATAGTAGTTTTGATGAAGAAGTAGATGCAACAATATATAGTAAAGATGATTTAATAATATTAGGAGATGGGAAAGTTGAAATAAATGCTAATTATAGTGATGCTATTGCATCAAAAGATGATTTAGTTATAAAAAGTGGAACTTATAAGATAACAAGTAAAGATGATGGAATTAGAGGAAAAGATAATGTAATTATTTTAGATGGAATTTTTAATATAGAAAGTGGTGGTGATGGCATTAAGACAACTAATGATAAAGATAGTAATAAAGGAAATATTTTGATAAAGAGTGGTAAATTTACGATTAATTCTTCAGGTGATGGAATTGATTCAATAAATAGTATTGAAATAGATAATGGAGAATTTAATATCGCATCAGGTAGTAGTACTAAAAGTGATGTTTCAACTAAAGGTATAAAAGCTAGTGGTAATATTGTGATAAATGATATAACATTAAATGCTAATACTGTAGATGATGGTATTCATTCAGATAAAGATATTATAATTAATAAAGGAAGTATAACTATAAAAACATCAGATGATGGAATCCATGCTGATGGTAAGGTAGAAATAACTGGTGGTAAATATGATATTACAGGTGTGGAAGGTATTGAAGGAACTTATATTAAAATAACTGATGGTGATATTAAGATAAGTGCGAGTGATGATGGAATAAATGCCGGTAATAAATCAAATGATTATGATGTAACTATTGAGATAACTGGTGGTAATATTAATATTGAAATGGGACAAGGAGATACAGATGCAATTGATTCTAATGGTAATTTATACATAACTGGTGGAACAATAAATATTACTGGTGATTCTCCATTTGATTATGATGGAGAAAGTAAATATACTGGTGGAACTATCATAGTAAATGGAGAGACAACAAATGAAATAACTAATCAGATGATGGGAGGTGGAATGCCACAAGGTATGCAAGGAGGAATGAGAAGAAGATAGTAAATTATGTTAATAATAACCAAATGGTAAGATAATAGAAGAAAACGCAATAGGGGGTTGCGTTTTTTAGTACAATGTAATCGAAGGTAATAAATTAGAACACTAGAAAAGAGGTAAATTTATGTATAAAAGAAGAAGTGTTAATATAATGTTAGCTGGAATGATAGTTTTATGTTCAGTAATTGTAATAGCTTTAGTATATGCTGGTTTTACAGGCCAATTAAATATTAGTAGTCAAAATGTAGTAGGAAGAAAATCTAATTGGGATATCCATTTTGAACATTTATCTAATGTTACAACAAATGGAACAGCCAAAGTATTAGGGCAACCTACACTTGATAGTAATGATCCTACAAGTGTGGAAGACTATAGTGTATCTTTTACATCTCCAGGAGACTATATAACGTTTACTGTAGATGTAGTAAATAATGGTAACTATAATGCTTCTATAACAAGTGTATCAGTACCGACACCACAGTGTAGTAGTGTTGATACAACAAGTGCGGTAAATATGTGCAATCATATACATTACTATTTAACTTATGATAATGGAGCAGCAGTTCAAGTAGGCGATACATTATATGCTAAAGAAACGAATACTATTAAAGTAAAACTAGAATATGATGATACCGTAACAGCATCTGAGTTAGCTAGTGAAGATGTATCAATATCTAACTTAGATATATCAGTTAACTTTGAACAAAGTGGTGGTGCTTTAGTTAAAGATAATGGAGAAGTAGCTGATTATAAGGTATATAAAGTAGGAAATAAAATTACACTAAACAATGAAGATTATTGGGTAATCGAAAATAGTGGAGCAGATAAAGAGTATGTAGTGGCATTAAAAGACACCCCATTAACAGTAGCGGAAGTTAATTTATATGGTGGTGTAGGAACTGAAAATAATTTTGTTAATAAATATACTCAAGGTAGTGTAGGCACTGCATCTAACCAAAATGGTTATGGTGGTGTTGCCTTCTATAGTCGTGATAATTGTGGATATGTGAGTGGTTCTTATACAGGTAATGACAATTTTAATAATAATTATGATGATTCAGATATCAAACATATTGTAGATAATTGGGCAAATGATAAATTTGAAAATGGTGAACTTAAAGAAATAAGTAATTATGAAGCAAGATTAATTTATACTTCAGAAATGATTTCAAATATAGGACCTTTAAAGGGCAATTCTTATTGGTCAATGACTAAAGGACCATATAATGAAATAGTGCAATGTTTAAATACAACTTGTCATTTTTCTTGGTATCAAAAAGTAGCAGATTTATATCAAATTCGTCCCGTAATCAATGTCTATAAATCTGCTTTAGAAACAAATAACAATGTTAATAATAATGAATAAAAAGAGAAGATTTTTAGTTGAATCTTCTCTTTTTGTTACTGGTTTTATTTTACTTCTTCAATCGCACTTGTAGGACAGCCTTCTAAAGCGTCAATAACATCTTCTTTTTGGCTATCTTCTACTTCAGGTTTATAAGCATTAGCTAAACCATCATCTTCGATTTCAAAGACATCTGGGGCGATAGCTTGGCATGCACCACAACCAATACATAAATCTTTATTTACTTTTACTTGCATAATTTATCCTCCTAATTAAATTATAGTTAATTATAAGAAAAAAAGCAATAAGTCTTTTAATATTTTTAATTTTATGTTATTATTAGTTGTAAGGTGATAGTATGTCTAGTCGTATGGAAAGAATTTATGGTAAGACGAAGTTTGAGGGACGTAGTAGTAAGAATAAGAGTATTTATGATTCTATTAAGGATTTAGATGGTTATTCTAATATTGAAGCGGTTAGAAGTATTGATACGACTAATCAGGTGGATATTACGAAGGTTAAGGAAATGCTTAATAGCAGGGAAGGCTTTAAGAATGAGCGTAAGTACCACCAAGTTATGAAGGATAGTCCGATTAGTGTGGAAAAACCGGTTCAAGAACAAAAGGGTCCGATGACTTATGATATTATGGATGTTAAACCTGTTGAAAAGGAAAAGATTAAGAAAGAGAAGAACTATGATGTTTTAGATGTTATTAATAAGGCTAAGGATAAGATTGATGTTAAAGATGAAGAATATCGTAGTTTAAAGAATACAGATTATAAAGAATTAAATGAACTTAATTTAAGGAAGAAAGAATATAAGGATAGTGAAGAAGAGTTAAAGGAATTAATTCATACTATTAGCAATAATAGTGAACTTAATAAGCTTGGTGAAGGAGATCTTCTTGATGAATTGAAGTCTGATACGATGGTTGGAGATGCTTCTTCAATATCTAAGATTATTGCGAAAGAAAAAATGTTAGAACCTACTATTACAGAAGATTTGGATAAATCATTCTTTGGTAATAGTTTTGGATTTTCTAAAAAGGACTTTGATGATTTAAGTCCTAAAAAGAAAAGTAAAGCTTGGATAATTATTCTTATTATATTTATCTTATTAATTGGATTAGCTGCGTGTGGATATTTCTTTTTTCTTAAATAATTGGATAATACATAGTAATAGTATTAGGGTTGGAATGATAAAGATAAAAAGGGATAAGTGTTTTGAGATAGTATTATTGATAATAAAGATATTAATTAATTTAGTATTAAATAATATTAAAGAAATAGTGAATATGGTGTATGCTATATTCTTTTTTATTGGTTTAATAGATGTTATGCCAATCGTACAAAAGTGTATAGAATAGATAATAAAGATTATAATATCTAATATCCAACTAATAAATAAAATACTTTCTAATCTTGATGATATACCAGTTACATAGACGTATTTTAGAACTTCGAATTCGGGGTAATCATAAAGAACAGATAGTTTAATACCAAAGGTTCCAATGATAGATAAAAGCGTTAACAATAGGGAAATTGAAGCAATAAGATAAAAGATAAAGGTTATCTTTTTAGTCTTGTTATTATTAACTATTTTATTCTTAGGTATTAAAAGCAAAAGGTATAAAGGCATGATGTTATAGGATAGGAAATTAAAAGAACTATTTAAGATATGATTATAAGATACGGGTTTAAAGTTATTTAAATCTATTTTGAAGATTAATCCTATTTGAGAGAATATAGTAATGATAATTGATATGATAAAAAGAATAATACAGGTTCTAAGAGTAGTATTAATACCTTTTTTTAGACAATATAAAATACATAGGGCAAAAGCTATCGATATGATAATATCAGGTGTTTTATCTAGGTAGGTTGTATAAATCATGGATATTAAATTTATAAATGATGTTATGGTTAAAAAATAAGTAAATAATATTAAGATAAAGTTTATAATATTACCTAGGTTTTTACCAAATAATTTTTTCATTTTATCAAAAATATTTGATGATGGTTCATAATTAAAGATTAGGTATATTATTAAAAGTGGTATTATACCGATAATAATAGAGAGAATGATGCTAATATAACTATTTTGATATGAAGTATTAATAAGACTACTAAAGGATAAAAAGATAAAGTAAGAACGAATAATAAAGTAGGTTAGTGTTCCTACTTCAAAGTTAGTAATTTTTTTCATGAGTTATCCTTTCTATATTTTGTTTTAAAGTGCCATTATCTTTAATTTTAATATTTACATTACTTGTTATATTAGTATTACCATAGTATTCATTCCAATTGTTGATATTTTTATATTGTTTTGGATAGTTTTGATAATATAATTTATGAATACTAAAAAGGTCAATTTTATTGCTTTTACTTAAAGTAATGGCTTTATTAATATAGTTTTCAATTGTGTTGTTAGTTTGCTTTTCAATTTTTTTAATATTTTTTTTATTGTTTATATTAATATTACAGGTTAGTTCTTTAATACTGGCTTCACCATTTATTTTGATATTGGTATTACCTTTATTATCTACTTTTAATTTAGTTTGAATATTATTGGTACTGACAATGATATTACCATTATGACATTTTAAATCTAAGTATAATTCTTGTGTTTGATTGTTGATAAGATTAATACCACTACTTTCATCTTTGGTAGCCCAATCAATAAATTTATCTTCTTTAAAATAACCTAAATTGTCTGCTTTAATATATTTATTATTAATGGTGTAGCCATTAATAGTTGGATTATCAGAGTTAATTAGTTCTTTTATTAATTCATTAAAAGTAATGGCTTTTATGGATCCTAATGACTTATTGGATGCTTTAATATTATTGGAGATATATTGAGATGGGAAATCAGTGATAGGGGTTGATGCTTTTAATAGTTTAGATGCTTTGGTATCTTTAGCTAGAATAATATAGAAGTCTTTATTAATTTGATTATTAGTTATAAAGGGTGTGATTATATTGTATAGACCTTTTTTAGAACAATTTTTGGATATAACAACTACTGAGATATGTCCTAAATATAATTTGTGGGGTGAGATAAGTTCAATATTTTTTAAAGCTTCATAGATATTTTTTCCTTTTGCTTCATATATAACGCTTTTTTTCTCTTCTAGTTTTGAATTATTAGCTATTAACATGCTAACATTATATTTGTTGTTATCATAATCAATAGCAATGGCTTCAACGATGGCATAGTCATTTAATTCATTGTAATTAAAACATCCACTGATGAGAAAAATACAGATTAGACTAATGATTGTTTTTTTCATGATCACTCATCCTTTTTACATTATTGGTTAGGTATTTAGGCCTTTCAGTTAGCTTTTTTAAGGGGTATCTTATGATTAAGTCTTTCCATTGATTAAAATAATTAGGTGTGATGGGAGTTAGATATGGTATACCTAGTGTTTCAATACTGACTAGTTTAGTTATGAAAACAACAGATATAATGATAAAACCGATAAGCCCAAGAAATATAGTAGCTAGGATAAAAAGAATACGCCATGTTCTAACTGCACTTATCATATCAACATCATAGAATACTAATTCACTTATAGATGTAATTGCTACAATAATAATAACGATAGGTGAGACAATTCCTGCTGATACAGCAGCATCACCTAGGATTAATGCTCCGACAATGCTGATAGCGGAACCTGCTATTTTGGGTGTATGAATATCGGCTTCCCTTAAGATTTCGAAGACAATAACAAAACTCAAGACTTCTAAGGCGGTAGGAAATGGAATGCCCATTCGTTGATTTGTTAATTGAATTAGTAATTCATCGGGAATTAACTCTTGGTTAAAGGTCATTAAAGCTATATATAAAGCTGGTATAGTAATTGTTATGATAAAACAAATAAGTCTTAAAAGGCGATTAAAAGTAACATTAAAGGGTTTTTGATAGTAGTCTTCAGGTGAATGGATAAAGTCAATAAATAAACCTGGTAAGATGAGTACAGTGGGACTATTTTCAATTAAGAGTGCTACTTTACCGTTTAATAGAGATGTACATACTAAGTCTGGCCTTTCAGTACTAATAACTTTAGGAAATAAAGTGTTTTCTTTTTCTAAAAAATCTCTTATATAACCACTATCAATTATGGCATCAATATCAATATTATTTAGAATATCCTTTATTTGATTTACTTTGTTTAGATCAGCGATATCATTTATATAAGCAATAGAGATACGGGTTTTACTTCTTCTTCCAATATTAATATCACAAAAGAATAGTTGATCATCTTTAATACGTTTTCTAATAAGCCCAATATTTTTAGGATGATTTTCAGTAAAGCTATCTTTGGGGCCTCTGATAACGGGTTCTACATTAGATTCGGTTACACCTCTATCTAGCATACTTCTGGTTTCAACAGTTATAGCTTCTTTGTTTCCTTCAATAAAGATAACGGTAAAGCCATTTGCTAGGTAGGTAAAAACTTGGTTTAAATCATTTATGGTTTTGACATTACTGTTGAAAAGTTTCTTTTTAATAGTTTGAAATAGTTTAGTTTTAGGATTGTTTTCAACAATAGCTTGGTTTAGAAATTGGCTTATTTTATCGTCACTACTGACACTTTCTAAAAAGATATAACCTATTTTTTTAGATAAGTAACGTGTTATTATATCAGAACTATTGTTGTTTGTTTTTAAAATATAATTTATGTTGTTTTGAATATGCTTGGATAATTTCATATATTCACCTATGAATATTATTGACTAATTTTGAAAAAATATTAAATATTCCTTGAATGTTTATTTAGCTTTTTGTATAATAAATATTAGTGGATTGAAGAGGTATATTATGGGAGTACTTACAATAAAGAAATTAACGTATAAAAAAACATTTGATAAATTGGATTTGGATATTAAGAAGGGTTCTAATATTACAATTTTAGGTTGTAGTGGAAGTGGTAAAAGCACTCTTGTTTCTTTGATTGAAACGGGACATAAAAAAATTAAGATAACTGGTAATTTGGTTAGTATGAGTGGTTTAGTTAATCGACAAATAGTTGGGAAAACAGTATTAGAACAACTTAGATTTCATATGGTATTAAATCATTATAGTGAACGAAAGATAAATAATCGTATTAAGAAAATAACAGGTTATTTTGATATAGATGAAATATTAGATAAAGATCCTTTTCATTTGAGTATGGGAGAAAAACAATTGGTTATTCTTTTGTCTTATTTAGTTTTAGATATGGATATAATTGTTTTTGATAATTCTTTTTGTTATTTAGATAAAAAAATAAAGACTAAGGTATTTAAATATATAAAAGAAATAAAAAGATTAACTATTGTTAATTTTAGTAGTAATCCTGATGATGTTTATTTAAGTAATGAAATAGCAGTATTAAATAAAAACATTGTTTATAGAGAAGCTATACAGTATGCTTTTAATAGTGATAAATTGTATTATAGTAATGGCTTAGATTTACCTTTTATGGGAGATTT
This sequence comes from uncultured Erysipelotrichaceae bacterium, assembly GCA_902795725.1. GTDB lineage: Bacteria > Bacillota_I > Bacilli_A > RF39 > UBA660 > RUG12438. The sequence continues at coordinate 4,032 of CADBLY010000068.1, read as the reverse complement.
GTGTTTAAAACTAAAATATTATGACATTATTGATAAAACTATATTTGATAGAACAGAATTGGTGAATGAGATATGGAAATAAAATTGGATAATGTAACAACCGATTGTTTAAACAAAATTAGTATTAAATTTAAAGAAGGATTAATAAATGGTGTATTGGGGTGTACGGGAAGTGGTAAAACTGCACTAGCAAATATTATAAGTACTTATCAAAAACCACTAGATGGTAATATAGAAATTGATGGAATTATTATTGATAGTGATAATCCTATGATTAATTATGAGATATTAAGATTTGATATTGGTTATGTTAGACAAGATTTGGAACAAGGATTTTTTTTGGAAACGGTTTTTGAACAATTATTTTTTATATTAAGCCAATATAATTATAAGAATAATGAAAAGAGAATGATTGATTCTTTAAAGATGGTAGATTTATCAGAAGATTATTTAAAAAGAAAAATTGAAACACTTAGTTCTTTAGAACTGTTTAAAGTGTCATTAGCATGTGTTTTATGTCTTAATCCGAAGATATTAATAATTGATGATCCTACGACATTTTTAGACTATAAAGGAAGAAAAACTATAGTAAAATTATTAAGAATGTTTAAAAATAGATATCATAAAACGATAATTGTACTTAGTAGTAATAGTGATTTTATATTGGATATATGTGATTATATATATGTATTGGGAAATAAAAAAATAGTATATGAAGGGGAAAAATACGAAGTATTTAGTAAAAATTTAGATAAGTATGGAATAGAAAAGCCTAATATTATTGCTTTTGAAGATATGGTTATGAAGGATAAAAAAATAAAAATAGGATATAGAGATAATATTAATGATTTGATTAAAGATATATATTTTTATAAGAATTGATTTTTATTATTAATCATGATAATATGTTTATAGAAAAGAAGGTAATTTTATGCGTTATTTTATGACTTTTTCTTATGATGGAACTAATTTTAGTGGTTATCAAAAACAACCAAAAAAAAGAACTATTCAAGGTGAAATAGAAAAAGCTTTAAAATCGATTAATAGTGATAAGTCTGTGGATATTCATGCAAGTGGAAGAACAGATGCAGGAGTACATGCTTATAATCAGAAAGCTCATTTTGATTTAGATAAGGATATTTCATGTGAAAAACTTCTTAGAAGTTTAAATGGTTTGATTCCTGATGATATTTTTATTAAAAATATTAGTGTTGTTTCAGATGAATTTCATTGTCGATATGATGTTACAGCTAAGGAATATGTTTATGAAATAAATATGGGAGAATATAATCCAATTAGAAAGAATTATGAATATCAGTATAATAAAAGATTAGATGTTGCTGAGATGGAAAGAGCTTTAAAGTATTTAGAAGGGGAACATAATTTTAAATCTTTTACTAAAGCTAATGATATTACAGCTGATTATACAAGAAGAATAATTCAAACTGTTTTAACTCGTGATACAAAGAATTTAAATCATATTACAATATCATTTTTAGGGACAGGTTTTTTAAGATATATGGTACGAAATATGGTGGGCTTACTTATTGAAGTTGGTGAAGGTAAAATTAAAAGTGAAGAAGTAATTGATATTTTAAAAGCTCAGGATAGAAAAAAAGCAGGAATATGTGCACCTGCTTGTGGATTATATTTAAAAGATGTTTTTTACTAAAAGTATTGATTTTTAGATAATAATGCTTTATAATTAAAGAAGAATAAAAAGGTGATTTTATGAATAAGACGACAGTTATGATCAGTGATAATCCAGTGGATGTTGAAGCATTATATTATATTAGTAATAATAACTATTATATAATATACACAGATTTAAAGACAGATGAAAATGATTTTGTTATTTTACATATAGCTAAGATACTACAAGAAGTTGTTAATACAGGTAATGGACCACAACCAACTGGATATTTAACTGGTACAACTATTAATAGTGATGATGAATATAATATGGTTAAACAAGATATTGCGGGAATTATTGATGCTAAACAAAATAATTTAGCTAGTCCGGTACATTTTCTTGATGCAGCTACACTAACGGGACTTAAAATTAGGGATACTAAGATATTTAGATTAAAAAGATTGGTTTATGAACAAGTATTTGGTGGTGTTAATAGTAATAATGAAATTGTTAATTCAGCGCCTACTTTTGATAGCTTAGAAGAAAAATATAAAGCTCAGGTTGAACTTAATAAAGAGTTACAGAGTAAAATAGATGAATTAAATAATAAATTAAATAGTATAAAGAGTATATTAGGATAATATATTCTTTTTTTTCTCATAGAATAGATTAGGAGAATACTATGAAGAATGCTATTAATTATTACTATAATTTAGTTACTAATGATTTACATAAAAGAGATGATAGTTATTATTTTAGTATTAATAATACTAATTATTTATTGTATCCTTTTTATGGTAATACTAATTATTTAAATACTCTATATAGATTTTTAACTAGTAATAGAATATTTTGTTTAACTATTATTCCTAATAAAGATAAACAAATGGTTACTGTAATTAATAATATACCTTATATAATGTTAAATAGTAATATTAATAATAATAAAATTAATATAAATGACATATTAAAATATACAATTATAATTGATTGTAAGGAAAAATTAGAGTGGAAAAGAAAATGGTGTCTGAAGTTAGATTATTATGAATATCAGATGGAACAGTATGAAAAGAAATATCCTCTTTTAAGTGAATCTTTTTTCTATTATGATGGATTAACAGAGACAGCAATTAGTTTGTTGAATTTAGTTAATTATAAAAACGTTCCATTGTTTATTAGTCATAATAGAATAGGAAAGAATACAACATTAAATGATCTATATAATCCATTAAATATTATTATGGATACAAAAGTTAGAGATATAGCTGAATACTATAAGAATATCTTTTTTTATGAAGGTAATCCAATTAATGAAGTGCATAACTTTATTAGAAGTTATAATTTAAGTTATGATGAAGTAATTCTTTTATTAGCACGGTTTTTATATCCATCATATTATTTTGATATGTATGATGAAATAATTAATGGAAAAGTACAAGAAGATAAAATAAAGGTAATTATAAATAAGGTAGATGAATATGAGACTTTTTTAAAAAATATTTATGGATTAATAAAAAGTAAATATAATGTACCAGAAATTGAATGGTTAAAAAAAACATAGTTTAGACTATGTTTACAACACCTTCTACTTCAGGTATTTCGCTAATGATAGCTGATTCAATTCCATCTCTTAGAGTTAAATCTAACATATGACAATTGGCACATGCTCCCATCATTCTAATATAGACAATATTATCTTCATATTTAACAAATTCAATATTTCCACCATCATTTATTAGAAATGGTCTTAATTTATCTAAAATATCAATTATTTTTTCTTCTGTTTTAGTCATTTAGATCACCTGGTAGTTATTATAATACTTGTTTAATTATTTGTAAAGGTTTTTTAATGTCGAAAAATATGGTATACTGGATGTAGGAAGTGGTTTGTGTGCACAATTTTAAGAAAGGATCAGTTATTAGAGTAACAGTAACGGGTATTGAATCATATGGTGCTTTTGTTTCGTGTGATGATTATTTTACGGGTTTAATACATATATCAGAAATATCAAATGGTTTTGTAAAAGATATTAAAGATTTTGTTAATATAGGAGATGTTATTTTTGCTCAAGTATTAGATGCAGATACTTCATCTGGACAATTAAAGTTAAGTATAAAGAATATAGATTATAAAAAAAAGAAGTTTGCGAGAAAAAGAAGATTAAAGGAAACAAAACTAGGATTTAAGACATTAGAGTATTATTTGCCAATATGGATAGAAGAAAGTTTAAAAAAAATGCAAAATTCTAGTGAAAAATAGAAATTTCTATTGACAAAACAGTTAGAAACTGGTATAGTTAATACTGTCAAAGTTTTTTTGGGCGATTAGCTCAGTTGGTTAGAGCACCTGCCTTACAAGCAGGGGGTCATAGGTTCGAGTCCTATATCGCCCACCATTT
>CADBLY010000067.1 GCA_902795725.1 uncultured Erysipelotrichaceae bacterium | reverse complement strand
TTCCAACTTGAGCTTCTTCCAGTTGCACTTCCATTGATAGTAAGTTGCTGAGTAAAAGCTGCATATACTATTCCTAATACTACGATTACTGCTAGGGCTACTATCGATCCCGCTATGATTTTAGTTTTTTTATCAAACATTTTTATCACTCACCTTTCTATTTTCATGTTCTTTAAAAAACTATTTATGATTTATAACAAAGTATTATATTATTACTACATCCCTCCTTATAAATCATATAATTATTGCAGTTACTAGATTTAAGTTATTTTTGTTAATACTACTAATCTATTAAATTATCTGCACTGTTTGTTATAAGGATAATCCCTTATGGTTCTATCCCTTACCATTTAAGTCTACCACACTTTTTTTGCTTTACAATCTTTTTTTGAAATTATCATGCAAAAAGAATCCATTTATTTTGGATTCCTTTTTATCTTTTCAATTTCCCTTTAGATCCCTTTAATCCATTATAATTACTTAAAATATTAGTATTAAATGAATACGTTTTCTTATGTTTGTTTTTATAATTCTTAATAGCTATATTAATTACTTCATCAAGTAATTTCTCATAACTTTTTCCAACTGGTGTCCATAAATAGAAAGCTAAAGATCCTGGTATTGTATTTGGTTCATTGATATATACCTTTTTATTTTCCTTATCAATTAAAAAGTCAATTCTACAAACACCACTTAAATTCAATAATTTAAAAGCTTCTTTTGAATATTTTACTACATCATCAGATAATTTCTTATCTATCTTAGCTGGAATTATTCTACTTGCTGATGCCATTCCTTTTGAACCCTTAACTGATCCTTTAAGTTTTCCGTTACCTGAACCAATATATTTATCAGCATATGTGAGTAATTCATTATCTGATAATACTTCTTCAATAGCGCTAGCTTCTTGGTACCTATAATCACCAACTACACTACAGTTTACTTCGGTTAAATTTTCAACAGCTTTTTCTATAATTATTTTAACATCATATTTTAAAGCTTCATCAATTGCTGTTTCTATTTCTTTATTATTTTTAACAAAAGTAATTCCTACGCTACTACCTAAAGTAGCTGGTTTAACAACAACAGGATAGCCAATTTTTTTAACTTCTTTTAAAATACTATCTTTATTTTCACTATATTCATTTTCATAAAACCAAACATAATCAACAACTGGTAAATTAGCTGAGTTAAATAATTGTTTCATAACTACTTTATCTTGCCCTAAAGCAGAACCTAAAACATTACTACCAACATAAGGAATACCAATACTATCCAAATATCCTTGAATAGATCCATCCTCAACATTATTTCCATGAACTATTGGAAAAATAACATCAACATCAGTTACTTCTTTTCTAAATAAACCACTAGTAGATAATAAAACATACCTATCAGCCTTTTTCGTTAATGTAACTTCTTTAGCATATCTTTTTAAATCATTAAAATCTTTATACACATCAATATCCATCAACATTTTTCCTGTATACCAAAGCCTATCTTTACTAATATAAATTGGTATAATATCAAACTTTTCTTGATTCAAATGTTCCATAGCCTGAACAGCACTAATTACACTTATCTCATGTTCAACGCTCTCCCCACCGAATATAACTCCTAATTTAATTCTCATATTATTCCTACCTTTCATTAAATAAATCTGGCAAATCATTTTCCAACAACACATATGTATTTTTTTTAGCTAAACGATTAATTAAAGGGAATGCATCTTTAACATCATTTAAAACATATATATTTTTTTTATTATATCCCTTCTTAATTAATCCATCATATATTGGCTTAGTTTGATTTTCACCAACTAAAATTGTATAATCAGCTACTTCACTAATATATTTACCAAAATTAAAATTTGCATCATATTGTTTTTCACCTAATTCAATCATCCCAGGTGTAACAACTATTTTAACTCCATCCATCATATTTAATACATCCAAAGCCATCTTAGATCCTACTGGATTTGAGTTATAAGCATCATCAATAATATTAATAGTTCCTGATTTTTTTAATTCAAGCCTATGTTCTATTGTTCTAACTGATGCAACACCCCTTTTAAGTTCTTCTATAGTCATACCTAATTCTTTTCCAAGAATAATAGCTGCCAAAATATTATAAACATTGTGTTTCCCTAGCAACTTAGTATGAAAAGAATATTTTTTTCTATCACCTTTAAATACACAATCAAAGCTAGTTCCACTGCCTGATAACTTAATATTTGTTGCATAGATATCTACATCTTTATTATCAATACCTGTCCACAATATCCTACACTTATTCTTTAATTTATAACTTCTTTGCCATTCATCATCACCATTAAGTATTCCTATACCATCACTTGGTAATGATTCAATAAGCTCAAATTTACCTTTTTGTATATTTTCACGACTTCCAAAGCTTTCTAAATGAGCTTCTCCTATCGTTGTTAAAATACCATATTTAGGTTTCATTAATTTACACGTTGTTTTAATCTCCCCTACTTTAAAAGCACCCATCTCAGCAATAAAAATATCACTAAATTTATCTAAATACTGATTAATAGATCTTATAAGTCCATACGGAGTATTAAAGTTTTTAGGAGTAGCAAAAGCATTAAATTTAACATTTAAAATATCATTCAAGATATTTTTACTACTTGTCTTACCATAACTTCCAGTAATACCTACTACTGGTAAATTCATCATTCTTAATTTGTTTTGAGCTTGCTTTTTAAATTTTAAATAAACACATTTTTCAACTGGAATATTAATTTTATTAATTATCAACATAACAAAATAATTTAAATATGTTAACAAAGATAAATGAAGATAAATAATAACTACATTTTCCTTATTAAAATATAATAACCAAGAAATAACAATTATTGCATAAATAATACTTTCTGTAACAAACATTCTTTTAACTCTAGCCGTAATAACTAATGGTTTTTTAACTTGTTCTTTAATAGTTGTATATTTGAAAAGTATAGCAAGTGAAAGCAAAGTAAAAATAACGACCGATAAACTATATTCAATATGAATACACAAACACATAAGAGCAAAACATAATTCTGGCCCAATAAAAACCTTTTTAAGATTTTTAGTTATCCAAATAAGATAACGATTAGACTCATCATAATAGTTTTGTTGCATCATATGAATAGATTTTCGACTCTTTAAATATGTAAGTAATAAAAGTGGAAATAATGATAATATAAAATAAAGCATTTAACCACTACCCTTCTAAAAATATTTTAATAACTTTAATTGTCTGATTTAGTCGTTCTAAGTAGGCATAATGCGTACAACCTTCATAAACAACTAATCCCGCATCTTTAATCAACTTTTCTAAATCATAAGCATCACTAATTGGTACTGCTTCATCAAGTGTCCCCCAAACAATTAAAGTAGGACATTTAATTTTTTTTACATCTTCAGTTATATCTAAATTAACTGTTTCTACTAGAATTTTACGCATCATTTCACTAGCTTGCTTATAATCTGTTGAACCAATATGTTTTTTAGCAAAACCTTCTAACTTATTTAATCCAGGCACCTTTTTTGCTGCCTTTAATATTCTCGTCTTTAAAGGCATTTTTTTAATAGCCTTACGATATGGACTACCAAATAAAACTAGTTTTTCTGTATCATATTTAGAAGCATATTCTAAAGATATTTTCCCACCAAAAGAATGCCCTATAAGAATTGGTTTTTTTACTTTTAATTCTTTCAACAAATTATGAATACACTCAACATAATCATATATTGTCCACACACTACTAGGTTCACTAGATTCACCATATCCCGGTAAATCAATAATTATAATATGATTATTTTTAAGTCTATCACCTATAGGTTGCATCATACTAATATTTTGACCCCAACCGTGCAGCAAAACAACATCCTTACCTTCACCATACTCAATATAATTTATATCAACACCATTAACATTTTTTATCATTCTATCACCATCACTATTTCCATAATAGCACATTTCAATGCAAAATAAAAGAAGTTAAAGATATTTTTCTTAACATTCTTTTCCATTTGACATTACTTATACAATATTGTCTAATAATATACTATAAAATTTTTGCTGATCTGCATATGTAGCCATCCAAATATTTGACTCATTAACAACACTAACAATTGAACGTCCCATCTCTTCTCCTGTAGTTATTATATTTATTTCAATTGGTTTCAACTTAGCTACTTCGTTATCTATTAAATAAGCAACCAAAATAGGATCACTAATAATAGCACCACCATATTCTAATCTATCATGTAAAGCCATAGACCTAGTAATATCATAAATAAATTTAGGTAATATACCATTTGCCTTTTTTAATTTTTCTTCATAATTGTTCAAAAGCGGCATTTTATTAGTAACATCCCACCCAAATATGATAATATTCTCAAAATCAGCTTGTAAAACTTTTTCTGCAGACACAGGATCGTTATAAAAATTAAACTCTGCGTATGGAGTAATATTGCCTTTAGAAGCTGAACCACCCATAATAAGCAATGACTTAACATTCTTACTAAAACATTTATCTTTTTTTACACACTCAGCAATATTAGTAAGCGGTCCTAAAGCCAAAATAGTTATTTGTTTAGGATAAGTATTTACCATTCTAATTAAATAATCTATTGCCCCTTCACTATTTGCTTCTCTATTGATAGGAGTATATTCTATACCCCCTAAACCATTATTTCCATGAACATCAATAGCATGTGAATTATCCATATTATCCTGTCTCAATCCCTTATATACTTCAATATCTTGTCTATTAACCATATCCAAAGCTTTAAAAGCATTTAAAGTTGCATTTTCTAAAGAACAATTACCTTCAACTGTAGTCAAACCCAAAACATCAAATTTATTAGACTTTAAAGCTAAAGAGATAGCTATAAAATCATCTACACCTGGATCAGTATCAATTATTACTTTCATAATTTCACTCTCCATAATAATTATTTACCTCTTCTAAAGAAGGAATAGATGCTTGAGCACCTCTTTTAGAAACTACTAAAGCTGCAACTTTATGTCCAAATTTTATTGCTTCATCAATACCTTCTCCATTTGCCAAAGTCCTAACTAAAGCCGCTGTAAAACTATCCCCAGCAGCAGTTGTATCAACTGCATTAACACTAATAGCATCATACTTTTTATAACCTTGTGCATTAACCAACAAAGAACCTTTACTTCCTAAAGAAACAATAACATTTTTAACACCTTTATCAACAAGTTTTTTAGCTGCTATTAAAATATCATCATCCGCCTTAACTGTCATACCAGATAATATTTCTAATTCCGTTTCATTAGGTTTCATAATATCAATATTAGAATAAATACTATCATCTATATCAAAAACAGCAGGAGCCGGATCCAAAACTACCAATTTATTTTTAGCATGAGCTAATTCTAATACATATTTAACAACTTCAAACGGTATTTCTAATTGCATTAAAATAATATCCGCACTATTAAATAAATCAATATTATCGTTAACATCATCAATTGACACTTTACCATTTGCCCCACTAACAGCAATAATACTATTTTCTCCACTAGATGAAACAGCTATAAAAGCAACTCCTGTATCACAATCATCTACTGTTTTTATACCAGAGACATCCACACCAACACCCATTAAATTCTTTTTCAACAATTCACCATTATAATCATTACCAACCGATCCTATCATCGATGTATTTGATCCTAACTTAGCAAGCGCATAAGCTTGATTAGCGCCTTTACCACCAGAATTAAATTCTAATTCAAAACCCAATATAGTCTCACCCGGTTTTGGTATTCTATCCGTCTTTATGGAATAATCCATATTCATACTTCCAATTACTAATACTTTTTTCACTCTATCTCCTCCACTATGTTCATGGTAGCATATTTAAAGCTAAAAAAAAAGAAGTTATCAACATTTTACAAACTTCTTTACATTTTATTCTTCGTTAAATCTTTTAATTTTTTCTAATTTTCTTTTTACCTTCGTTTTCTGAGTATTAATATTATATTCATAATTAGAAAAAATCATATTTTTAAACGCATTATAAACATCATTATATTTTTCATTGTATTCTTCCCTATCAAGTTTATTATATTCCTTATCCATCATATAAACTTGGGTTTTTAAATGAGCTTGATATTCCATTCTTTCAAGTTCAACATTTGAAATATCATTGTAATAATAATGAAAATCTTGATTATCATAAGCTTCACATCTGTCAATATAAACTTTAGTTCCTGCTAATTCAATAACACATGAATATAAACCATTAATTTTAATATCAACTATTTTATAATAAAGTGGATATATTACTTCATTAATCTTTAATTGATATTTTCTTGATATTACCTTAGATCTAATATCAATCCCAAATTCTTTAGCTTCTTCTGCCTTAATAAATCTCTTATGTTCATATTTCTTTTTATCCAATGAATACTCAATTTTCTTAATACCATATGCTTTTATATATCCATTATCATATAATAATTTTGAACATTCCTTTATTTCTACCATATACTTACCTACCTTATCTTATATGTATAACTTCTATTAATACTATCTTTCTTAATATATTGATCATAATACTGTTTCATTATATACATCTTCATAGTATCATCTGTAAATTTAGCTAAATAATCATCAAACGCACCAATATATCCTATAGGCTTATCATTTTTAACTAAATCTTTATTATCACTTTCATAAATTGCATTAACTAATATATTTTGATGAATTAAATTATTTGGATCAAAAGTTACAACAGACCCTGTCCATCCCTGATGAGCAAAACTACCATTTGAATATACAGAAGGTGCATACGTTTTAGCAAAGCCCATTGGATGTTTAACATAAATACCTAAATTACCTTTATGACAAATAGATGAATTAGGAAATGTTATTTCCCCTAGTCTTTTAACTTGACTTTTAGTTATATCTAATCTGCACTGAAAAGATGTACGATGTTTATTAACAGCATATATAGTCTTAGCAAGCGCACACAAATCATCACTATTAGTAAACAAACCAGCATGTCCTGTTATACCACCCATTACTCTTGCCTTAGGATCATGAACTCCACCACGATAACCATTTCCTGTAACATTCAAACTACAAGGATTAAAAGTTGTATGATCCATACCAATTGCATCAAAAATATATAAATTCATCCAATCACTTAGTGTATAATTAACACCCCTTGTTTGATTTAATATTTTAACTAATGTCTCCCCAATAATCATCGCACCAATATCAGTATATTTATTTTCTTCTCTACAATTAGAATATAAATACGCTGTTTTTAATTTTTTATATGCTTCTTCCTTATTTAAAGAATCATCAATTCGTCCATCAGTTCTTATTTCACCACACATTTTAATCAAATCATTTAAAGTAAAATCTTCTAAATTAAAATCTGGATTAATAATACTAATTTGTGTATCTAAAGACAGACCTAAATTCTCAGCTTCAAACGTTAAAATTAAAGTAAATAGTTTCGTTATTGATGCAATATCAAATAATGTATTTTCATCAATTCTTTGTGAATGATAAGAATTCCTTTCCGAAATATAACCACCCATTACTTTAAACTTAACATCACCATTATCAAAATCTGGCAAATAAATACAACTAGATATACCATTTACATATGTTATACCATATTTATTAGTTTTATATAAAAACTCTTCAGTATCACTTTTAAGTTTTTCACCTATAGATTCTATCATATCACCTAAACTAATATCTTTTTTAGTATATTCTAATAAACTACTTCTTAATTTCTCTAATTCTTTACTATCACTACCACTTTTTACTAATTCATTTAAAATACCATCTATTTTGTTTTCTTTTGACGTAATCATATTTTTTCTCTCCAATTCTATCATATAATCTAGAAGCATTAAAATACATTATCTTTATTAAAATAAATATAATTTAAATCGTTCTCTAAATAACTAATATACTATTTTGCTAATAAATCAATATATATCAAGAATGATACCCCCCCTCAAACGATGTTTATTATAAAATAATTATATATATTTGTCAAACTGAAAAGGACTAGATCCCCTAGTCCCCACATCAATTATTCATTGACAATAATACTATATGTTATCATCTATGAATATATA
>CADBLY010000066.1 GCA_902795725.1 uncultured Erysipelotrichaceae bacterium | reverse complement strand
CGTTCATTTGGATCAACTCCTTTTTAAAATCATTAAAATTATAGCATAAAAAAGGCAGATTTTGTACTAATCTGTCTAAATTTATATAAATTACTGGGGGTTTAAATATTATGTAATCAAATTTTTTAAAATTTTGCTAGGACATATGGCAAGTATTCTTTATATATCAAAAAAGTAGGATTTCTCCTACTCATAAATTCGTAATATTAAAACTATTAATCTAATTTATAGTTTTTTTCTTGATTTTTGATTTTTCTGTAGGCAATTTATAATGTTGTAATCCATCATATACTCTATCTTCAATACCATATACTTCAAAACCTGGTCCAGTCCATTATCTAATACCCATATCTATAACTTTCTCATTTAATTCTTCTAATTCTTTTTTTAATTCTTCATTTCGATTAACAGATAATCCAAAATTCCATCCAATAAAATGATCTAAAAAATGATTAATAAAATATTTAGTGGCTTCATCAAAATTTTGGTCATTTAATTTTTGATTTCTAATTGCTTTTTCAGTTATTACTAAACTTACATTACCTTTATATTCCTTGCAAGGTTCATCTGTTAATTCTAACATAAAATAGTATGGATCTAATACAATTCTATTATCAAGTGATTGATTAAATATTCAAACCATTTGTAATAGTATTTCATCTAAATTAGATATTTGACTATATTCTTTATTGTTATCAATTACCAATTCACCATTTTTAAAGAATTCAAAACCACATGTAGGCATACCATCATTTAATGGATAAAAATAAACTAAATTATTAGATATTTCAAATGCATTAACATGGTCCTTCTTTATTTTTTTTAAATCATGAAAATTAAATTTTAAATTTAAAGAATCAGCTATACTCTTTACTTGTTTCAATTCATTATGATTAAAAATAGTTTTTAAAACATTACTCACTTACAAAACCTCCCTAACTGATTGTTTATTATATAATAAAATGATTATAATTACAATTAAGCCACAGTAATTAATCAAATAGTTCTCACTATAACTCTTCTTTTCTAGGGGGTTTAACTTCTGTAACCACCTTATTAATTCCCATACTATTTTTCATTAAAAATAGTCATTTTTTTCTAATTTTTGTATATTTTAACATATTTTTATATAAAATATGCAAGATGTTATTTTGAGTTTTTCCTTATTTTACAATGCTTTCTAAAGTGGTTTAAATTAATTGTAATCAACCAGTTAATTCCGACAGATGGAAAACTTTTTTCATTATTTTCAGTTTTTTTCATATTTTTTTCAACTCTTTACTTTTTATTTAAATATACCTCTGATGCCAATGGATTTAAAAAGTATATTAGGGTATCTTTTGTTCTAAATTCTATTGCATCCCAATCTGGTCTTACAATAAATTTATATCTACGATCTTTTCCAACTTTATCTTCCAAAATTTTTCTATCTTTAACAACAAAATCTGCCGCCGCTTCCCAATTCAGTCTTGTTTCATCATAAAACCTAACTTTAAATAAGCTTAATTTACCATATTTTGTTTTTAGCGGAGTATTTAATAAATAAACATTTCCTCTTTCAGTCTCTTTTATAATTTTACCAACTTTTATTGCTTCTTTATCCAATAATTTTCTATGTTCTTCAGTAACAGGAAATAAGTCAATAAAATCTATATTTTGAATATCATTTATTTCTGGTAAATCATTTTCTATTCTTTTTAAATTTTTTTCTATTATTTCTTCAATCATTTTTATTCACCTCTAGAATTATTTTTATTAATTAATTCATTACTTCTAATTTCTTTTGTTCTTTATCTTCTAACTCAGCAATTGATTTTATAATCTCAAATCCATCTGCAAGTTTCTCTAATGTATCTTCAGATGTTTGAGAATTTATCACTTCGTGTGATTCCTCCAAAAGTTTTTTATATAATTCAGTTCTATACTCATCAACTCTTAGAATTATCGTAATTGCAACTTCACCATTACTTTCAATTTTATTTGGTATATTATCCCTTACTAATTTATTTAAATTATTGTTCCTTTTAATTATCCCCTTAAAATATTATCCTTAATATAAGGAAGTAAAATACTTCTCTATTTTTTTATAATCATCACTTGATTCAAACATTTCATGATATCCACCATCTATCAAAAATTTTATAAAACATAAATCATCTACATGAAAATATTTTAACCTTTTATATATACTATCAAAACCAACACATGTTGAAATTATTTCTTCTACTTTATATATTTTAATTATATTAGTAAATCTATCTAAATAACTTTCATTAGGTATATTCTCATACTTAAAAATATTTTCTTCTTTATAACATACTAACAAATATTTTTTATATTTACTTCCATCACCTATCTTTTTTAGGAATTTCGCATAAGTAGTTACTAAATCAACATCAACTAATTATATTAGTTTTATTATCCATAAGAATTACTGCATTTCTATTCAATTATAGCATAAAAAAAGATAACCTTTGTGCTAATAATTTATAATATTTGTTAAAGATTAAATTGTATCAATCAGAAAATGATGACTTTATAAACACTTCTACTATTATTATTCATCTCTTTAAAATATATAAATATATTTACAGCTTCTACATTTAAAAAATCAAATAGAAAAAGATAACTCATTGTTATCTCATCTGTTAAATATTCCTACTTCACTTTTATAACTACTGTTTTCTAAAGATTGTAAATCTCTTTTTAAACTTGATACTAGGCTATTTCCTTCTAATTTAGTTCGCATATTCTCTAAATCAGTTTCAGTTAGCTTGTCATAATCAATAAAATTACTAAGATCAGGTTTCTTTATTCTTTTATGATGATATATGTCAAAACCAATATTTAATTTTATTTTATTATTACCATTTTCATAATCAATAACATATATTGTTTTATTTTTTACCTTATTAATAGTTATATTAGTATTAATAACTTGATCATCATATTTTAAAGTTATACTATATGTATTTTTACTCGTTTTATAAACACTTAAATTAGTATTATCATATTTAATATTTAATCCAACAAAAGAATCCATTAGCCCTTTTGTATAAACATCCATAACTAAATTAATATTATAAAAAGTGTTTTCCTTAGCTAAACTATCTAAACTACTATTAATACTTTCCTTTATACTTTCTTCTTCCTTATTAGTTAAACTAGCTATAGCTTTAATAAATTTATTAGAATGATATAAATAAGTATAAAAATCTTCCCTAATTTGTTTATAGTTGCTATTATTTATTATTAATTCATTAACTGTTACCTTTACTTCCTTACCATTTATATTTATCTTATCATCATAAGTTTTAAAATAATCTTCTTTTAAAGATACTGTTATAGCCTTCTTTAATTCTTTTATTATATCTTTACAATTATTAACATATTTCCCATTACTAGATAATAAGTCTTTGTAATTAAATGGATATCGAATATATTTATCATACAATTCATTAGATGAAAAATATAAATAATTATCATAAGCAACAAAACTTCCTTGAATATCATTATTATCATAAATAAGTTTACCATTTGCTTTAACTAACTGTTCTATATAATCAATATCAAAATCCATTGATACACTAAGTTTATTAATAATACTAATTATCTCTGAATTAGTAGGACTATCAATATTAGCACTAAAACTTATACTTCCACTAGTCTTAGTAGATTTGTCATTAATTGGTTTTAAAATCTCATCAAATATTTTATCTATCGCGTGATTATAAATAGTTCTAGTATCAGTAAATACTTGGAAATAAACAATAAATCCAACAACTAAAGATATTACCATAGCCATTAACCCTAAACTTAGAATAACAAACTTATTCGGTTTTTTTGAATTATTTTCTTCTTCTGGTTTACTATTAACTTGTTCATTATAATTAACTGTATTTTCTATAATAGTATTTGTATTAGTATTAGTATTATTAACTGGTTTTTCATCAAACACTAAGTTATTATTACCAAATAAATTCCATGAATCATTACTATCTACTTTAGTACCACAATTACCACATATATCTTTACCTGATTCAATTTCATATCCACATAATTTACACTTCATTCCACTCACCTATTTCTATTCTACTAACATGATAAAATAAAAAATACAAAAAATCAATAGAAAGAGTTTAGATTTCACCATCTAAACTCCATGTCTTCACACCAGTAATTCTAACATCTACAATTTTACCTATATATTTCTTATCTGCCCTAACATTAACTAACTTCATGGTATCAGTATAACCCATTAGCATACCTTCCTTATCACTAGTTCCTTCAATTAATACAGGCACTACTTTTCCTAAGTATTTTTGATTATTCATATTAGCATATTCATTAACTAATTCATTTAATTTATAAAGACGGTGCTCCTTTTCTTCTAAAGTTATATCATCTTCCATTTTAGCTGCTGGAGTACCAATTCTAGGTGAAAAAATAAATGTAAATGCTGAATCATACTGACATTTATTAACTACATCTAAAGTTTCATTAAAGTCACTATCTGTTTCCGTTGGAAAACCAACTATAATATCCGTAGTTATTGAACAATTTGGTATTTTATTTTTTAACTTATTAAATAAATTAAGGTATTCTTCCTTAGTATATCTTCTACCCATCAGTTTTAAAATTCGATTAGATCCACTTTGTAAAGGCAGATGAATATAAGGCATAATATTATCATATTTAGCTATTATATCAATCATTTTATCATCAAAGTCCCATGGATGACTAGTAACAAACCTAACTCTTTTTATACCAGTTTTCGCTACACTCTCTAACAAATCACTCATAGTATAATCATCATCCAAATCTTTACCATAAGCATTAACATTTTGCCCTAGTAAAGTAACTTCTAAATATCCATCCTTAACTAATGATTCTACTTCTTTTACAATATCTTCTAGCTTTCTACTACGCTGTTTACCTCTTGTATATGGAACAATACAGTATGTGCAGAACTTATCACAACCATACATTATATTAACCCAAGCCTTATATTTAGAATCCCTTTTAACAGGCATATCTTCAACAATATCCCCTTCAATACTTAAAACACTTATATTTTGCATACTATTTTCAAGACTATCACTTAATATCTCTGGTAACTTATCAATATTGTGTGTACCAAAGACAATATCAACCCATTTATATTTGTCTTTAATCTCCGAAACTACACTCTCTTCTTGAGCCATACAACCACATATACCACATATAACAGGTTTACTAGATTTTAAGTGTTTAACACGTCCTAAAAAACCAAATACCTTATTATGAGCATTCTCCCTTATCGCACACGTATTAAGTAAAATTAAATCAGCATCTTCAAAAACATCAGTTTCTAAAAAACTCATTTCTTCTAACAAAGCTTTAATATTCTCACTATCATGGACATTCATCTGACAACCATAAGTCTTAATATAGTATTTCTTTCCTAATCCTATATGTGCATACTTATCATCCTTAAGATAAGTTCTAATATTAACTTTATTTTTTGTCCTTTTCTTAGCTTCTATTAAACTAGGTGTTTGCATAAAATCACATCCCAATAGATAATACCATAAAACACACAAAAAAGCTAGTATATACATACTAACTATGAACTTCTGTATAAAAGACATTTCTTTAGCAATTAATCTATAATACTTTTAGAAAAGAGGTTATGATGATTAGTTCGAAAGAAATACTTTCTATTATTTTAAGACACTATAGAAAATTTTACAATTTATCACAAGAAAAATTTGCCGAAAAAATAGGTAGTAATTTAGTTTATGTTAATCAATTAGAGAACTGTAGAAGAAAACCTACTATCGATATGCTTGATAAGATTGCGCGTGGTATCAATCTAAATATTGATCATAGTGTTAATATTACTTCTTCTGAAGCATAAGACTAACTATTCTAGAATTGATGAGAGAACTCATTAATTCTATTTTTATTTGAACAACTACACTTATTAAAGTAAATAGAAAGTCAATAAAATCATTTATTTAGTGACTATATAGAAAAAAATATATTACTTATAATGGGAATATATTATATATTTATATTATTTATATATTCAATATAATAAAGTGGTATATTTATAATTTTTCCATCTCTGGATAGATTATTTAAAGAAAACCTAAGTGATATTTCATTATCATTATCAGTATTATACTTTGTTAAACTATTATGATGAGTACTTTTATTAGATTTGACTTCAATAGGAATTATTTTATTTTTTCTTTGAATAATGAAATCTATTTCATTTCGATCAAAAGTGTAATAATTAGGCGATTCATCGAACAAGTAAGTTAAAGCATTAGCAACATAATTTTCGGTAAATGAACCTTTAAATTCTTCTAAAAGTGTATTTCCTTCTAATATAATACTACTATCTAAACTAGACATTCTTCTAAGCAATCCTACATCATTCATATATATTTTAAAAGCTGATAAATCTTGATATGCTTTTAAGGGAAAAGAACATTTATTCACTAAAAAGCATTTAGAAATTAAATTAGCATCTTTTAACCAATTAAGTGCATTTTCATATTCCCTAGCTCGAGCACCTTCTTTAATTACTTGATAAACAAACTTTTTATTTTCTCTAGCTAGTTGTGAAGGAATTCCAT
>CADBLY010000065.1 GCA_902795725.1 uncultured Erysipelotrichaceae bacterium | reverse complement strand
GATGCTGTTGTTGCCATGGCAGAATACATAGCCGGTTCTGAAGAATCATTCGTTAAAATGATGAACGCTAAAGCAAAATCTTTAAATTTAAAAGACACTAACTTTGTTAATTGTCATGGGTTAGATACTGAAGGGCACTATTCCAGTGCGTATGATATGGCTATAATGGCAAGAGAATTAATTAAATACGAAAAAATATTAAAATTTACATCAATATATGAAACATATTTAAGAGAAAACACTGATCGTAAAATATGGCTTGTAAACACTAATAAACTAGTAAGGTTTAAAAAAGGTGTGGATGGTTTAAAAACTGGATATACTAAAACAGCTGGATATTGTTTAACTGCAACAATGAAAAAAAATAATATGCGTCTTATATCTACAGTAATGGGATGTGAAAGCGCTAAAAACAGAAATGCCGATGTTTCAAGTATGTTAGATTATGGCTTCAATCAATATAAAGCTCATAATTATCTAAAGAAAAACAAACCAGTTAAAACTATTAAATTATCTAAAGCTAAGAAAGATAAAGTTGCTATTATTCCTATGCAAGATGTAAATGTTGTAAGCAAAAAAAATAATAAAATAAATCCTAGTTATCAAATAAAACTAAATAATATTAAAATCCCAGTAAAAAAAGGTGAAATAATAGGTAAATTAATTGTTAAAAATAATGGTAAAAAAATTAGTACAGTAGATTTAACAGTAGCATCCGATATAAAAAAAGCTAATATAATTGAACTATATTGGAATAATATCAAAAAAATAATAACAAGTAACCTAAATTAAAAGATATAGCTTAAGCTATACCTTTTTCAATGGAATTAATAATAAATTCATGATCGTTTTCATCACTGTTTTTCCACAATAATTCAAAAAACACTCCAAGGCCTGGTAAAGTAATTTCATCTCCTTCACAAATAGAAGAATTAATAGCTTCTATCATATCATCATTACTGGATCCTTTAAAATTATTAATTATACTTTGTCTAATGTCGATATTCATAATATCCTCCTCAATTATATGATGAACAAAAAAACATGGTTTTATACCATGTAATAATTAGAGTCATTATATGTTGTTGTATTTCCACTTGATTGTTTATTTTCTAAATTAGTTACTCTAGCTTCTAAATTATTTATTTGATTAAATAGATTATTCAATTGTTGTTCAATTGTATTTGATGAAACACTATTTTGAACATATCCTTGATCAAACCCTGTTTGATATGGTGTAGGGATAGGAAGTGGCATTGGCATTCCACCGTACATAGGGAATTGCCCTCCACAATTTCTTTTATCTTTCATAAATTACCTCCTAGTCATTTAAATTATATGCAAAAGTTTATGGAATGTGCTACAATGGTAACGGAGGAAATTTATGCGACTAAGAAATGTAAAAGATAAAGAGACAATTATGAATAATAGTAAGTATTTAAAGGATAACTATATTCCTTTTAATAACAGTAATCCTATACATATTGAAATAGGAATGGGTAAGGGAAATTTTATCATTAATATGGCTAAAAGGTATCCAAATATTAATTTTATAGGTATTGAAAAATATGATAGTGTTATCGTGCGAGCACTCCAAAAATTAGAAGTAGAACAGTTAGATAATCTTTACCTTATAAGAATGGATGCTTGTAATATCGATAAATACTTTAATAAATGCATTGATACTATTTATTTAAACTTTTCCGATCCTTGGCCTAAAGATAGGCATTATAAAAGACGTTTAACATATTATGATTTCCTAAAACTATATGATAAAATATTTAAATCTGTTTGTCATATAGTTATGAAAACTGATAATCGAAAACTATTTGAATTTTCAATCAAATCTCTAACAGATTATAATTACACTATAAAAAAAATTAGTTTAGATTTATATAAAGATGAATTTGAAGATAATATTCAAACTGAATATGAAGAAAAATTCCACGCTTTAGGTTATCCAATCTATATGCTTGATGTAGAAAAAGATAATCAAAAAAACAAAAAATGAACCGTAAAATTAATAAAATAGCGAATTTTGCTTTGCAAATAACAGTTTTTGTTTTATAATAAATATATGTGGAATTAATGGAGGTACCATGGATATAGAATTTAGTAGTATTAAACAGTTATATCAAAGACTAGTCCCAGCACTAGATACAAAGTATAATGAGCTTGTAAGAAATAAAATAAAATATATAAAAAAAGAAGATATATGGAATTATTTGAAAAATAATAAGTGGTCACATGCTTCAGATTTATTACTCCATGAAATGGTAGATGATATTTTAAACTGTGACAATGCATTATTAGAAGATTATGTTAAAAACAATATGGTTAATCAAAGTATTAAACCTAATTTAGATAGCGAGGTAGTTTATGAAAAAGAAAATGAATAAAAAAACAAATATATGGACTAATATTCTAATCACTGTTTCATTATTATGTATATCAGTATTATTATTGTTTCCATTATTAAAAAACTTAAATTTTGGCTTAGATTTAGCTGGTGGATTTGAAGTACTATATCAAGTAGATAGTTTAAATGCTAAAGAAGAAGTTACCAATGAAATGGTAAACAGTACCTATAAAATCATAGAAAAACGTATCAATGTTTTAGGAGTTAGTGAACCAGAAATTAGTATTGAAGGTAATAATATTAGAGTTCAACTAGCGGGTATTACTGATGCAGATGAAGCTCGTAAAACCATTAGTAAAGTTGGTAGCTTAACATTTAGAGATGTTGATGATAATTTGCTTATGACCAGTGATGTATTAGTATCAGGTGGTGCCAGTGTATCAACAGATGACAAAACTGGTAATTATCAAGTATCATTAAGAATTAAAGATAAAGATACATTCTACAAAAACACTAAAAAGATTAGTAAAAGAAAAGATAATTTAATTACTATTTGGTTAGATTATGAAGAAGGAAAAGATGGTTACTATGTAAAAGATAGTGATGGAAATAAGATAAAAGATGCTAATGGTAATTATCAAATTGAAAAATGTGGAGATTTAACACATTCGCACTGTCTATCTGCTGCAACTGTACGTGAAGGATTTGCATCAGATGTGGTAATTCAAGGCAATTTTACAAAAGAAGAAGTAACAAGCCTAGTTGAATTAATCAATAGTGGTAGTATGCCAACCAAATTAACTGAAATTTCATCAAGAACCGTAACGGCATCATTTGGTGAAGGTTCCTTAAATAAAACATTCATTGCTGGTGTAGTAGGAATAGGAGCAATTATATTGTTATTAATACTACTATATAGAGTTAGTGGTATAATTGCATCCGTTGGTGTAATGAGCTATTTATCATTAACCCTTCTAATTTTTGAATTAGTTGGTGGTAAATTAACGCTTCAAGGTATAGCTGCTTTAGTAATTGGAATAGGTATGGCTGTTGATTCCGTAGTTATTAGTTTTGCAAGAATTAAAGAAGAATTAAAACGTAATGTTAGTTTAAAAACAGCTTATATCGAAGGAAGTAAAGAGTCATTTGTATCCATTTTAGATGCTAATGTAACAACATTAATAGCTGCTGTAATTTTATTTATCTTTGGTGAAAGTAGCGTTAAAGGATTTGCTACTATGTTAATTATAAGTATTATTGTAACATTTATTATCATGGTTATATTAATGCGTTATATAATCAGCTTATTTGTTAGAAGTGAAAAATTTGAAAATCATCTAAAATCTTTTATTGGATTTAATAATAAGAAAAAAGGTACAAAAACACCTACCATTTATACTAAATATCGATATATTGTATTTACTTTTGTAAGTTTAATCATTGTTGTTGGTGGATTATTTATCTATAAGAATGGATTAAACCTAGGAATAGATTTTAAAGGTGGATCAACCATTACTGTAACAAGTAAAACAAATATAAACAAAAACGATATTGAAAAAGACATCAAGTCTTTAGATTATAAATTGGAAAAAATAGAAAAAATAGATAATAAGACAGTATATGTAACAATTAGTGATGTATTAAATGCAAAAACAACATCCAAAACAGAAAAATATTTTAATGACAAATATGATGCTACAACAAGTGTAGGAGCCGTATCAAATATTGTTAAAAAGAATTTAACTTTAAATGCTATTAAGGCTTTAATTATTGCTTGTATAGGTATTATTATATATGTATCAATAAGATTTAGATTTAGTTATGCTATAAGTGCAATAGCAGCGCTTATTCATGATAGCTTAATGGTCGTAATTGTTTTCGCCTTACTAAAATTAGAAGTAAGTATTATCTTTATAGCTGCTATATTATCCATTATCGGATACTCTATCAATAATACTATTGTCGTATTTGATAGAATAAGAGAAAACAAAGAAAAAATATATAATAACAAAATCAAAAATATTAGTGAATTAGAAGATTTAGTAAATAAAAGTCTAAGTCAAACTCTAGTACGTTGTTTAATAACAACATTAACCACACTTATACCTGTAGTTTCACTAATCTTCTTAGGTTCATATGAAATATTAAACTTTAATTTAGCTCTATTATTTGGACTTATCGTAGGTGGTTTCTCATCATTATTTATATCAAGCCAACTATGGTTAGAAATAGAAAAACATAAGATTGGTAAGAAGCCTAAAAAGAAATGGTATGAAGAAGATAAGAAAAACAAAAAAGAACCTGAAGAATTAAACGTAAAAGGTGTTAATTGTTAAAAATAGAAACTTGTTTCGCAAATTAGAAACAAGTTTTTGTTTTTTCATTGACTAAATATTTAATTAATGATAAAATTTTATTAAAGATAGGAGATGTTTTATGAAGAAAAAAGGATTTACGT
>CADBLY010000064.1 GCA_902795725.1 uncultured Erysipelotrichaceae bacterium | reverse complement strand
TATTACAATAGAAGATACAAACGGAATACTAGTTCCTTGCCAATATGGAACACCCATATTTATAAATATTGCAAACTCTATCGATATAACTAATAGCACCGGTAGACTAATAGATTTTAACACAAAAAACATAATCAAAAATATTACACCAATAGAAACATAATTAACATTTTTAAAATCAATTGCCGTTATTTCTACCAAATCATTCATAAGTGGCCCTTCGCCAGCAAGTATAGCTTTATCATCATACTTTTTTATTATAGGAATAATCTTATTTATTTGCTCATTTAATAAATCACTTGCTATTTCGTAATTTGAATTAATAAGAATCAATTTATACTTATCTGTTTCAAAAACATTCTGTATTTTAGCCGGAATAATATCATTAGATATTCCGTATTTACTAAACATATCAGATGAAATAACACTTTTAATACCACTCAATCCGTTTATTTCTTCAATCATCTCATTTATTTCATTATCACTTAATTTTGAATCAACTAATACCATTGCCTGTGATATCAATCCATAATCATCTTTTAATTTTTTAATAACAATTGAATAATTATAATCATCAGGAATAGATGTATCCAGCTTATAATAAACACTTGTATTTTTTTGTGAAAGATAAGCAGGCACCAATAAAAGCAAAAAGATAACAAATATATATTTATAGCCATTCATAACAATATGTTTTACAAACTTAAATTCAGGTATAAATGGTTTATGTTTTGTTCTTCTAATCAATTTATCAAACAATAATAACAAAGATGGATAGACAGTTAGAACAGTCAATACCCCAAATACTACTCCTTTAGCCATTACCAAGCCAATATCTTTACCTAAGCCAAATTTCATACTGCATAAAGCCAAAAAGCCCGCTATAGTTGTAAGCGATGAGCCAACAACTGATATCATCGTTTCATTAATAGCCACTTTCATAGCATCATCATTAGACTTAGAATTCTTTTTAGCCTCTTCATACTTATGATATAAGAAAATCGAGAAATCAGTAGTAACTCCCAATTGTAAAACAGCCGCGATTGCTTTAGTTATATATGATATTTCCCCAAATATTATATTCGTCCCCATATTAAATAGAATTGACATTCCAATATTACCTAAAAGTAAAAATGGTACAATATATGAATCTAATGAAATCATTAACACTATTAAACAACATATTACAGCAACAGCAACATATGTAAAAGTCTGACTTTCAACTAGCTTTCGCATATCCAAAGACATTGCACTCATTCCCCCAACTTTAATATCTTTAGATAATTTTTCTATTTTATTTACAGCATCTGTAGTCTCTTCATCACTCGTTCCAGTCGAAAAGGTAATAAGTAACAATTTAGAATCATCACTCGTTACATGTTCTAATAACTTCTTAGGTATCATCTCTATCGGAATAGTCGTACCAGTAAAATCATTAATGCTAATAACATTAGTAACACAATCAATTTTTCTAATTTCATTTTCAAGCTTATTTAAATCCTTTTCACTAACACTACTATCAACTAACGAAACAGAAAAAGCTCCCATATTAAAATCTTCTTTTAGTATGTTTTGACCTTTTAACGTATCAATATCACTAGGCAAATATACCAAAATATCATAATTTGTTTTTGTCCCAACATAACCTATTATTGCTGGAATTAATAACACTAAACTTAAAAGTAAAATAATCTTCTTATTTTTTACCACAAAATTTGAAAATATATTCATCCTTTCACCTCGACATAATATTTTATTATAATGATTCATTAAATACCACACCATAGCTATGTAATTGATGTTTATCATACACTTTTTGAATATTTGTATGTATTTATCATACAAAATATATGTTATTTGACTTTTTGTTGTTTAAAAACTATAATTAAGTCTGAGGTGTTCAAATGAAAGAAAAAACTGATTTAAGAATTATCAAAACTAATAAAATCCTATTTGACGCATTACTTAAACTAATGAAAAAGAAAAACTTCGAAAAAATAAAAATATCAGACATATGCGAAGAAGCCCTTATAAATCGTTCAACTTTTTATGC
>CADBLY010000063.1 GCA_902795725.1 uncultured Erysipelotrichaceae bacterium | reverse complement strand
TCATTGGTCTCCTTTCTAACCACACATCAACCACTTTTACCCTTCTACTTATATTATACGAGAAAACTTTTCTATTTCCTTTTTTTTTAAGAGAATTTATTTATATTTTTTTATAGGCACAAAAATTCGTCAATATATAGTTGACGAATTTTAATTTTTTGTATATTTTGGTTCTAGTACTATATCACTAGTTATTTTTTGTGATAAATCAAATAATTTATTATTATATGTCCAACCTGTAAATGTATAGCCTTTTTTTGATGGGTTATCGATAATATCTGTTATATAATTATTTTTTATGATTGAACTTTTTGATGAATTATCGATTGTGAATACTACAATATATTCATTATTATCATGTGTTTCTTTAAAATCATGCCATATTCCAACACGTTCTTGTTGAACTTTTTTTTCTAGTTTTAAGAGTTTATTTGTATATGTATATTTTGCATATATATATCTTACTCTAGCTAAGGAATTTTTTATTAATTCTTCTTGAACTAATATATCATCAGCCCAAACCCATACTAGATCTCTTTTATACTTATCTTTGTTTGTTAATGATGGTTCATATGATACATATATTTTTTTGGCATTGGTCAACATATTACAGGTAAATTTACTGGCTGTTTTACCATATGCTTCTTCAGCTTGTTTGGGGTGTTTTACTTCTGGTGTATCTATAGCTAGAAAGCGGACTTTGGTTTCTTTGTTATTTATTAATAATATTGCTGTATCGCCATCTATACATTTTACTAAATTTGCTTGTTTTTTTGTTAGATGATTATCTTGCTTTAAAATATTGCTTACATTATTTGAATATTTATGTACATCTAGACCATAGTGCGCTGTTAATACAGCGAATATGAATATAATTAATACGATAATTATATTTTTAACTTTTTCACTTATTCTCATTTCTTTTTACTTCTAAAGCATGTCATGACGTTTTGAATAAGCATAGCTACAGTCATGGGCCCTACCCCACCTGGATTTGGTGTGATTAAACTTGCTACTTTTGATACTTTATCAAAATCAACATCACCACTTTGTTTTCCTTTATCAAAGTTTATACCAACATCAATAACAATAGCATCTTTTTTGACCATATTTTGCTTTATAAGATTATTCACTCCTGTTGCACTTACGATAATATCGGCTGTTTTAGTATGACTAGATAAATTATTTGTTTTGGAATGACAAACTGTTACAGTTGCTCCAGCTTGGAGAAACATTTCAATTAACGGTTTTCCAGTTAGTTTTCCTTTACCTACTATTACTACTTCTTTTCCTGCTAAATCTATTTCATATCTTTTTAATAGTTCCATAACACCTAAAGCTGTACAAGGGATAAGTGTTTTTTTATTATTTACTAAGCGTCCAGCATTGATATCGGTTAGACCATCAACATCTTTACTATTTATAATTGAATTTATTAATCGTTTAGTATTATAGTGTTCTGGAATAGGAAGTTGAATAATTATTCCATGTACATACTCATCATTATTTAATTCTTTTATTTTATTGATGATGGTCAACTCTGATGTATTATCTTCAAAATAGTGATGCCTAAAAAATATACCAACATCTTCACAGGCTTTTTGTTTATTTTTAACGTATTTTTCACTGGCTGGATCATTACCTATTTGTATTACAGCAAGTGATGGTTTAATTAATTCATATTTTAATTCTTGTTTAATATTTTCTAATATTTCATTACTTATTTTTTTCCCATCCATTATGTTATTCATAAACTACCTCCTCATATATTGGATATTTACTTGTAATTTTTGATACTTCATTTTTTAATTGTTGTTGATTTTCTTTATCTTTTAAGCATCTTACAATAATTTTGCCAATTAACTCAAAATCTTTTTCATCTAAGTGTCTTGTAGTCATTGCAGGACTACCAATTCTGATACCACTACTGATGTTTGGCTTTAGCTTATCGTATGGTATAGTGTTTTTATTAACGGTTATATTTATATTATCAAGCATTTCTTCAGCTTCTTTACCTGTTAATCCAACGCTTGTTACATCAACTAATATTAGGTGATTATCTGTTCCATTACTTACAATTCTAAAACCATTGTCTTGTAATACTTTAGCAAGTGATTTTATATTTTTTAATACTTGATTTTGATAATTCTTAAATTCATCACTCATGGCTTCTTTAAAACACTGTCCTTTTGCTGCAATAACATGCATTAAAGGACCACCTTGAATACCTGGAAATACTGTTTTGTTTATTTTTTTTATAATTTCTTCATTATTTGTTAAAATGATTCCGCCTCTTGGTCCTCTTAGTGTTTTATGAGTTGTTGATGTTACAACATCAGCATAAAAAGTAGGATTAGGATGTAGATTAGCAGCTACTAAACCAGCAATATGAGCCATATCTACCATTAAATATGCTCCAACTTTATCAGCTATTTCTTTAAATTTTTTAAAGTCTATTATTCTTGAATATGCACTACTACCGGCAATAATCATTTTAGGTTTGTATTGCTTTGCTAAATGTTCTACCATTTCATAATCAATTAGTTCTGTTTTTTCATTTACTTTATAATCAATTATGTTATAATCTATTCCACTAAAGCTTACTTTTGATCCATGTGTTAAATGTCCACCGTGACTTAGATTCATCCCAAGAACAGTATCTCCTTTATTTAATAAAGCACGATAAACAGCTAGATTAGCACTACTACCACTATGTGGCTGAACATTAGCATATTTGCATTTAAATAAATCACATGCATATTTTATGGTTAATGATTCAATTTCATCTACATTAATACATCCACCATAATATCTTTTACTAGGATAACCTTCTGCATACTTATTGGTTAAAATACTTCCTTGTAATTTTAAGATATCTTCAGACACAAAATTTTCGGATGCAATTAATTCAATATTTTCATTTTGTCTTCTTAATTCTTTATTTAAAGCTTGTTTTATTTGTAAATCCATTAATTCACCTTCTTTATTACATTATATCAAAAAAAGTAACAGTTTTAACATAAAGTTACTTTTAAGTGTCAAGTACGTGTAAAAGGATAGAATGCATTACAACTCTTCTTTTACCATTATTTGAACATGTTGAGAGTGTTAATATAGGATTATTATAATCAATATTAATATTAAAATTATATATTGATCTGTTCTTTAAATTATCTATAAATTCATTATAGTTATTATCAAATTCTGTTTGAATATAGTATTCTTCGGTGTCAATATTGTAAATAGAAAAAACTTGATATTCTAAAGTTTTACTTGGAGTATAAAGTGTAATGATATGATTATCTTTATTTAGATACCATGCACTTTTTAATGTATTTCTTAAACTACCAAACATACTTCCATCATTAGTATTATGACCATAGATAATAATATTTTTATCACTACCATCTAACTTATTACGATAATCCATAAAGATCCATCCTGATATGTTATATTCTTTATTAAAATTGTGTTTTAAATAATATTCGTTATCATTTGTTCGCAAAACAGGATACTCTATTTTGGTATTATTTACTTTAATATATCCAACAGTATCTTTGTTTTGTTGTTTTAATTTATCAAAATCAATTTTGTAAATTTCCTTATTAGTTTCTTCATCAATAACAATTTTAATATCTTTATTTATTGTATTTAATATATTATCATTTTTTTTATTATCTCTATACCAAACAAATATTTTAACTCCTGAAAAGATAATTAAGACAACAAATATTAATTCAATAAAAATAAATTTAGTGCTTTTCTTTAATCTTATTTTTTTCATATATCTACTCCTATAAATATTATATCATTAGTAAGAAAAAATAGGAATACTAGTTC
>CADBLY010000062.1 GCA_902795725.1 uncultured Erysipelotrichaceae bacterium | reverse complement strand
TAATCTAAATACATATGCTCTATTTATTTTCAAGATATCACCGCCTGCTTATACAAATAGTATATTATATATACATACGTTTGTCAATGATTTTAACACAAAATACCAAGCACTTTCC
Source organism: uncultured Erysipelotrichaceae bacterium (assembly GCA_902795725.1). Classification (GTDB taxonomy): domain Bacteria; phylum Bacillota_I; class Bacilli_A; order RF39; family UBA660; genus RUG12438. The sequence goes on along the minus strand of CADBLY010000062.1, from coordinate 18,289 downwards.
TAGAATATAAAAAAAGCAGCTATAATTTAACTACTGAATTTTTCTTCTCTATTCCCTATTTTTTCTTAATAAATTATAGTAAAAATGCTTGTGTTTATAGTTATTTATGTATATAATATCTAATTGGAACATTCATTACTAGTGTCTATCTCGTGCATGAGATAGTATATATGAGTAAAAGAATTTTTATTATAAAAATATTTCGCTACATATGCATCATATTAGCATTGATAATTCTCATTATCATCACCATTAAAAATGACATCTAATTATATAAATTAAATGTCCTATTACGATAATTAAATTCAAGGTAGGCGTTCAATTTAAAATATAAACGTTTCTCTTTTTATTTTATGAAGTTTCCTTCACCACATTCATAATACTATATTATTTATTATTTGTCTAGTTATTTATTATTATTTGTTTATATTTATTGTTTCTATATACGTTTAAGTTTATGTTTTTAGTATTATATAAATAGTATTTAAAGTGGGCGATATCTTTTACTTTATGATTATTTATGGAAGTAATGATATCTCCTACTTTTAATTTTTTTGATGAGTATACTTTGGTTACTATAATACCTTGTTTATTATAGGTGTTTAAATCATATTTATTTAATACTTTTTGGTTAGAAGTACTTGCTACTTCTACACCAATATTAGGTCTTGATATTGGTTCTTTTTCTAGTATTTTAGCTATAGATAATGCATGTTTTATATCAATAGCATAACCAATATTTTTTTTATTTTTATGTTTCATGGTTATTAGGCCAATTACTTCTTTTTTTGTATTATAAAGTGGACTGCCACTATGTCCTTCTTTTATGGGTGCATTTAATTCTATGGTGTTTAGAAGATAGTTTCCACTTTTTAGATTAACTAAAATTTTTTTATTAATTTTATTAATGTTTCCTTTAAGGGCTTTATGGTTACTTAATGATATAATACTTACTTTATCTTTAGGATTAGTATTATAGTTGAAGTTGGCTTTTTTAAAATTTTTACTTTTTATGGATAATACTGCTATATCTTCATATTCATCTGTATTGATTAGTTTAGCTTGATACTTATCATTAATTAGTATTTTGTTGTTATCTTCAATAACGTGATTATTGGTTATTATATAGGTTTTTTTATTAACTTTATAGACTATACCATATCCTTGATCATAACCTGTATCGGTTATAGAAGTAATTTTAACAATGCTTGATTTTTTATTCACCAAAAATGTTACTATTATTGATAATATTAAAGAAAAGATTAATAATATAGTTGTTTTTTTATAATTCAATGATATCTCTCCAATTATCAGGGAAGCCAATGTGATGTGTAAAATGGTTGACAGGTAATATCTCAGTTTTAGCTTCTAAAAGACTTATTTCATAGTCTATTTCATTAGCTAGTTCTTTAAATTCACTTTCGGATAACATTTGTTTTAAAATAATAATAACAGAGAATAAATCATCTTTACCATAGATGTATTCTTCATCTTGTTTTGGAATATTTAGAGCTTGATGATATTTTGAATCTGGTATTGGTTTTTGTGTTTTATGATTATATAAGATATCTTCATGAGCACATAGGTTTCTATAGTTAGCTAGTATATGAAGATAGATAGATAAGGTTTGAGTATCTGTTTTATAGATATCAGCAATGGTTTGTTTATCTTGGTGTTTAAAGATATCATAAAATTCAGTTATTATTCCAAAGGACATTACTTTTACTAATATCCATAATGGCACATATCCGTAATTTGTTATATAGTGCATGGTAGCAGCGTGTTGAGAACCATTAACACGTATTTGTCTAGCTACTTTGTTTAATACATCTTTTACTTGTCTAGTTTTAATGGAATCAGCTGTAAAATTATCAATATTTAAATAGTCTTTTTCTTTATAACCATATTGTTTTGATAAGGTATAGCTTATTAAAGATTTTATATTGTTTTCAACAATTAATAAGTTTTTAAAGAAAATATTTCTTATTTTACGATCAAACATGAACATAGCATATAATTCTTCAAAGGTTGTTCCTTCAATGAAGTGTCCTTTCTTCTCCATAAATAGATGTCTATACCCATTAATAAAGAAGTAGTTTTCTTTTAAGAGAATATTTTTAGTTTTTTCTGTATCATTGATGACTAGTCCTTTGTTTTGTAGTATTTCGATTTGTTCATCTAAATTTTTAAATACTTTTTTCATTTTTCCACATCCTTACTTGTATATGTCTTTATTTTATCACAAATTCACACAAAAAAGATAGTATTAACTATCTAATGTTGGTACATGCCAAGTATTTTTTGTTCTTGTTCATCTGTTAAATCATTTAAAGACCAATTTCCTTCATTATCTTTTTGGCATGATAAGTATAAGGTATATTTAATTGTTTCTTTAGCATTTTTTAATCTGTCTAAACGATAATTATTATAGGCTTCATCATTGGGTTCTCCTTCATCGCTATAGAAGTCTTCTTTAGATTTGTAATTAGGGTCAGTAGTATCATTTAAAGCTTTATAGAAGTCTGTTACTTCTATTTCTACTTCTATGGTAGCTGTGTCTCCGTTGATAGTTTCATCTTTAACCGTGTATTTTAAATTTTTAAAGTGTTTTTTTATAATATCTCGATAGGTTTCTTTTTGTTTATCAGTAAAAGTTGTTTCTTTAGCAATAACTAGGTCTAAATCATCTAACACATCTTCACTTAAGGTTTGATAATTATTCATATGTGTTTCTACTTTTTTTGTTGGAGTATTATCTATTTTGTTAATATTAATATTACAAGCAGTTAGAGATATTATAGTTAATATAATTACAATTATTTTTTTCATTATTTCCCTCCATATATAGCATGAGAATTTTATTCAAAATTATACACCATTTTTTAATCCTTTTTTTCTTAAGTATAATTTTCTAATCCAATCAATTGGTATAACAGTAAATGCAAGTAATATCATTATTTCAAATTCAATGAAAGATAATCCAGATGTTCTGAAGATATTGCCACCATAATAGATTAATAATATCTGGATAAGTGCGATAAAAGCAATGATTATAATAAACATTTTATTTTTTAAAATATTTGCTAGAAGATTAATGCGATGAGTTCTGGCATTAAAAGAATTAAATATATCAAGGAAAATAAACAAACCAAAGAAGGCTGTATACAAATATTTATTTGAAGAATTACTATGATATATAGTGTGAAAAATAGGTAACTTTAGAAAGAGAATACAAAGAATAGATGAATAGATACCGGTTACTAGTATTTCATTTATCATATATTTATTGATAATAGATTCGTCTTTCGTTTTTGGTAGTTCATTCATATATTCTTTTAAAGCTGGTTCAAAGGAAAATGCCACACCAGCCAAAGTATCCATAACCATGTTAATCCACAACATTTGAATAACGGTTATTGGCATTTCAATACCAATAAATGGACCAATTATGGATAATGATAGGGCACACATATTGATTGTTAACTGTAGAATAATAAATTTTCGGATACTTTTAAATATGGTTCTACCAAAGAGAATAGCTTTAGATATGGATAGAAAGTTGTCATCTAGGATAACTATATCACTGGCTTCTTTGGATACTTCTGTTCCACTTCCCATGGAAAAACCAACGTCGGCTTTTTTTAAAGCAGGAGCATCATTGACACCATCACCAGTCATTCCAACTACTAAATCTAATTCTTGACTAATTCTTACTAATCTGCTTTTATCACTGGGTAAAGCTCTTGCTATAACACATATTTTGGATAGTTTTTCTTTAAGTTCATTATCAGTTAATTCTTTTAACTCATTACTTTCTAATATAAGTTTACCATCTTCATAGATACCGGTTTCTTTTGCAACTGATAAAGCTGTCTTTTTATTATCACCAGTAATCATAACGGTTTGAATATGAGCATTTTTAACTAATTTAACACCTTCGATAGCTTCTTTTCTTACTTCATCTTTAATTAGTAATAGTCCTACTAACGTAAGATTTTGAAAATTGGTTGGTGTATTATTTTTTGATGTAGCAAGAAGAAGAATACGAATGCCTTTAGATGCATTATCATTGATGATTTTTTCTATCTTTAATTTATTTAATGAATAAGTTTTGTTTTCATTAGCATAGTAGGTTGTACAATGTTTTAATAGTATTTCAGGTGCACCTTTAATAAGATTTATTTTACCATTATCTTCAATAGTAGTTATAGAGTATTTTAGTTTACTATTAAAGGGTATAGTATTTATTTTTTTATAATTATATTCTTGGGGTTTTATAAATTTTAGAATAGCTCTATCAGTTATATTACCACCAATAATATCACTATTGGAATAAGTACTGGAATTGTTAATAATACAGCTTTTGGATACAATTGTATGAAGTTTATTAATATCTTTTTCTTTTTTATATATTTTACCTTCTCCATCTATAAAACTAATGACTTCTAATTTACCGTTTGTCAATGTACCAGTTTTATCGGAAAAAAGAATATTAATATTTCCAGATGTTTCAATACCTACTAGATTACGAACTAAAACGTTATTTTTTAACATTCGTTTCATATTCGATGATAATACAAGGGTAATCATCATAGGTAGACCTTCTGGTACAGCTACAATAATTATTGTAACACATAATGTAAGTGCATAAAGAATGTGACCTGTTAAGATGGGAAAGTTTGTAATAGTTTCTTTAATAAGGTTTATGTCAAAATGATTTTGAATAACAATTGTTGAAAACATATAAGAAATAAAAACTAAAGCGGAACCAATATATCCAATTTTGCTGATAAAATTGGCTAATTCTCTTAATCTTTTTTTTAATGGAGTTTCTGGCTGATGTTCTTGTAGTTCTTGGGCAAGTTTTCCATAAAATGTATTATCTCCTACTTGTGTTACTTGCATATAGGCACAGTTATCATAAACAACAGTTCCTTTGAAAACTCTATTTTTTTCTTTGGGACTATTGATATTTAAACAAGATTCTTTATGAGCTTCTTTTGTTTCACCATTAATACTTGATTCATCTACACTGATTTTTCCTTTAATAATAATCCCATCAGCTGGTATTTTATCTCCTTGTTCTAGGTAAATAATGTCACCAACAACCACTTCTTCAATGGGTATTTCTTGCTTTTTTCCATCTCTTATGGTTTTGCATTTTATTTTTGATGCTTCTTCTTGTAGTTTTTCGAAGGCTTTTTCACTGCCATATTCAGAGATGGTTGATATTAAGGAAGCTAATGCAATAGCAATAACAATGCCTATCGTTTCATACCAATCAAAACTAGAAAAAAGAAATACTGTTTTAATAGCTAAAGCAATTAATAATATTTTAATAATGGGGTCACTAAGAGTGATTAATAGTTTTTTTAAGAATGATTCTTTTTTTGATGGGGTAAGACTATTACTTCCATATTTTTCTCTATTTATGTTTATTTGAGTTTCATTTAGTCCTTGCATTTGTTCCTCCTATATAAAATATAGTCATAATTCTTTTTTTTAGAAGAAACAAAAAAAGACAAATGATTTTTTCATTTGTCCAATTATATTTAGTTTGCTTTAATTAAATTTATATAATTATTTACTTTAGTTGACCACATGCCACTTGCAGCATATTTTGGACCAATTGTCTCTGGAGTGGTTAAACCTTGCACTATATAATTATTATATAGGTTATCAATAAAACCTCTTATCCCATCATCTAGTGTAGGGAATGAACGGTATGCTCCACATCCTGATCCTTTTTGTCCACCAACGTTATTACAGGTCATAACAAGTTTACTACAACTATGGTTACATCCTGTTTCTAAAAGAATAATTGCTGTTGCCATATAAGGATCAACTCCTTTTTCTATGGCATATGATGCAATCAAACTTCCTTTCCCTGACATAGTGGATTTTAAAGATTTATCAAGTTTTTGAGATAATTGCTCTAGTGTCATATTATCATAGACAATCTTTGGTTGATTTATTATCTCTTGGTTTTTATAATTATCTAAGCTTTCTGTCCCATTTACTAGGATATTAGCCGCGCTTACGTTACTTCTTTTGGTTTCAACAATAACGGTTGTATTTTTGACAACTACTACTAATATAATTACTATTATATCTAATAGAGCCAATGAACATAAGCAAATATTTCTTTTTCTTTTCAATTCAAACACCTCATTACAGTTTCCCCTGTGAAGTAATTACATGGTATCATTTAATTATTTAGTTGTCAAATTCACGAAAATATATTTTTTCCATAGAATACAATGGGTGTATAAGATGTTCAAAGAAATTTTTGGTTCAATTATTATTATTATACTATCTAGTCTGATGGGAATATGGTTAAATGATAAGTTTATGGGGACTTTAATTCTTAGTTGTGGGATGCTTAATATATGGTATGCTGTTTTGAATAGAAATTACAACTATATATTTGGAGGAATTTTTTACTTACTTAATGCCTATATATCTTATATTAATGGATTATATGGAATTGCTTTTTTGTCTTTGTTTGTTTATTTTCCATTACAGATTGATGGCTTTATTAGGTGGAAAGAAGATATACCTATAAGAAAGTTATCTTTTCACATATCAATATTTATTATTATATGTCTTATAACTAGTACAATTGGTTTTACTTTATTACTTTCTAAAATTCCAACTCAGTCTTTATCTATTTTAGATGCTAGTAGTAATATAGCTAATATATGTGGTTTAATATTGATGAATTTAAAATATAGGGAAGCTTGGATTTTATGGCTTATTAATAATATTATAGATTTAATAATATGGATTGTAATGTGCTTTGGAATTGGTTCTAATGGTTTAATGATGCTTATTGTATCAATTGGTTATTTAGTTATGAATATATATGGTATAAGAGAATGGAGAAAATCAAAGGTTTAGGTATTCAATTTGGTTTTTACTATCGTGTTCTAATTCTTTAACAAAAATAGATAGTTTTAAAGGACATATTAAATATATGTCTTTTTTTGTTCTAGTTAAAGCAACATAAAAAAGTCTTCTTTCTTCTTCAAAGGGATACTTATCTTGTTTATTGATTAAAGATAGTATTTCTGCATTTTTTATTTTACATGGTATGCCTAAGATATCGTCATACAAATTAATAAGAATGACACATTCTTCTTCTAAGCCTTTAGAACGATGAATAGTTAAATATTTTATATTTATATCTTTATTATTATAGATAATTTTATTATCTTTTAGTTTAAGATTAGGTGTGAGATATTTATAGATATCTTTATTATTACGACCAAGAATTAGAATATTTTTTTCATTGTTTTTTATTAAGTGATCAAGTAATTTTTCTAAAATATTAGGTTGATGATTAATAATTTTTATAGGTTTATATCGATATTTTTTGGAGATTATATGTTTTTTTATTTGATATTTATTCTTAAGTATAAAAGTTGTTGCTATATCTGCTAAATTTTGACTATTACGATAAGTATGTGTTATTTTAAGTATTTTAGCAGGTCCTATAAATTTAGAAAAGTTAAGAAAGATATCTAAATCACATCCTGTAAACTTATATATAGATTGAAAGTCATCTCCGACACAAAATAGTTTAGCGCCAGTTTTTTCAATAATAGATTTAATAAGATTTAGTTTTACTAAAGATGTATCTTGAAATTCATCTATTATAATATATTTATAATTTCTATTTATACCATATTGTTTTACTTGTTTAGTGGCTAATGATATCATATCATCAAAGTCAATAAGATTTTGACTTGATAATTCTTTTTTATAGAGAATAAAAATATCAATTATAATACAAAGCAAATTATGATATTGCTTGTCATCTAGTTTACAAAAGAAATCTAAAGGATAATCATTTGCTTTATATAAGTTAATAAAAGTTTGAATGGTTTTCTTTATGTTTATTAATTCTTTACCTTTTAATAATTCTTCATAGGTAACTTTTTTGTTTAATATGTTTTTTAATTTTTCTATCATATCAGAATTATTATAAATAATACTTTTAAAGTATTCATCAATAACATATTCTAACATATTTGAACTGCATATTTTATGATTATCATATCCTATAATATTTAAAGCTAGCTTATGAAATGTTAATACTTCTACATTATGATCTAATTTTCTTTTCAAACTTTCACAGGCATCATTTGTAAATGATATACAAATAATATCTTTAGCTTCAATTCCATTATCAATTAAGTAATTTATTTTACCGATTATGGTTAGGCTTTTTCCACTTCCCGCACTGGCTACAACTAGTGTGGTTACTTCATCAGTTAGTATAGCTTCTTTTTGTTCTTGATCAAGAAAATATTTTCCAACTAATATATCTTTTTGTGATTCTAATTTTATATACTTTTTATTATCATGATTTATTTTTATATTTTTTATTCTACGATATAGTTTATTTTTATATTTATATAAGGTCTTTCTATCATTATAATCTATGTAATGCATAATACCCCCTCATATATATTATACGAGAAATGTTTGTGATTTCCTTTTTTTAAACAAAAAAATAGGCTTTAAACCTATTTATTTGTATTATGGTAATAATTAAATTCAGATAATTCATATGAAATACTTTCTAATTCTTCATTATCATTATTGTTTAAGTAATCTTCTAGATAATATATTAATTCATTTAAATTATTAAATTCTTGATACTTTATATTATACTTATTTAAAATATTTACTTGATAATCAGTTAATAAGAGATTACCATATTTTTTATGAAAATTATTTTCTGGATTATTATAGTCCATATTAACCTCTTTTCATTATTTTGTGCACTTTTATATCTTGTTTTGGTTTGTTAATTTTTTTTATTACTTTTCTAACAAAGACATTATTATTTGGTTTTAATACGGTTTTAGATACACATTGTTCCATAGCAGGATATTCAAAATCTTCACCAAATTGCACACTATCTAATAGTTTTATTTTAATATATATTCTAATAAATAATACTAATAGAATAAATATTATAAATATAGCCATTGATATTTGTAATAATACTAAAAGGGTTGAATTGGTATATAGATTAATAGGAGTAGATATATCTATTTTATTTTTAGTCATGACACCGGCAACAAAGATAAATAAAACATTTAAGATAACTGCTGTAATTAATGATATAATACGATATGATTTACGAATATTTTTTTGTATATTTAGTAATATAAAGATAATATTAGCTAGTATAACAATTGAAACATATAGACCCAAAGATGGGAAATATAAGCATTTAAATACTGTATCTACTAGATTATCTAGTAAGGTTGGTACTAACTTTGTATATCTAAATATGATAAATATAATAACAAATAACCATCCAACTATATATAGCCATTTTGGTAGTTTTTTCTTAGTTATAATACAATAAATCATAAAACCTATTAATAATATACCTATAAAAGTTGAAACAGAAAAAAGAGGTGTAGAAAGAATAGTATTAAGTACTATTTTTAATTTTTCTATTAGTGAAAAATTAGCCATTCTAATCACCTCTTTTTTTATTCTTGTTCAGTATTTTCTAATTCTAAAATATATACTGTTTGTTTAGTATCACTATTATGAGTACAAGTAATAAGAGTGAGTGTAGTTTTATACACATCCCTTTTTATTTCTACTTCTCCTGTTTTTTCAACATCATAGATATCAACTATTTTATAATTATATTTTATATTATTATAATGAATATAAGCATAATCTCCTTTAGTTAATTTCCATAGTTTATCAAAGAAACAAACATAACAGTTGCCAGAATGGGCAGCTAAGATAAAGTTTCCTCTTTCTTGATCAGGATATCTTGATGTTTCAATAATAGTAATATTACGGCTGACATTATTATACTTGGAGTTAATGTCTACAAAGCCACGTTTTAAATTTATTTTTGGTATTTCTAACACTCCTATATATTGATAATTGAATTTAGCTTCTTCCGTAGCTGATTTAGTACGTTCTTCTTCCACTACTGGTTCATCTTGTTTAATATTATCCGGTTCTGCTCCTTCATAGAGCAAGAGATTCATTTGTTCATAAATTTTATTTTTCTTTAGGATGAGATAATTATAACTTAGAAGAATAGTCCCAAAAATTATTAATATTAAGGCAAAAAGCCCTATCGAGCTTTTTTTTATTTTAATACCTTTTATTCTATGCATGTTTTTTCTTTTTAATTTCATAGAATAGTACTCCTGCACCAGCTATAATTAACATACTACCTAGTACATAAGTAATTATATTTTTACCTAATAAAGTATCTGCAACAGTTACTTTGGAAGGTGTGTTGTACATTACAACTGTTGATGTTGCTTTACCATTTTCTACTGTAAATTCAATTGTTTCAGTATTTAACTCATAACCTTTTGGAGCTGTTGTTTCTGATAAATAATATGTTCCATCTACTAATGTATTTATAATGTGAGGTGTATTTGTAGAAATCCATTCATCATAAATATTCCCTTGACCATCAATTATTTGTAATTTTGCTCCAGGTAATTCTTGTTTTTTTGTAATATCTTGTTTACTTAAAGATATAGATGAAGCATAATCTTTTACTTCAATTGTTTTATTTCTACCATTATCTTCATTTGTTAACGTTACAGCAGTAGTTTCATTATTAATGATATATCCTTTTGGTGCTTTTATTTCTACAATATCATATTCAGTATTATATGCTAACCCTATGAAATGAAGTCCTTTATCAGTAGTTTGCCAACTAGTGTTTATTCCATTATCATCTTCCATAGCATAATAATTGCCGGCACCATCATCAACTGGCGTAGTAACAACATTTCCGCTTGCATCTACATAATTCCATTTTATTGGATTATCACCATCATAAAGTGCAAGTGTTGCTCCAGCAAGTAGTTTTTTACTATCTCCATCTATCTTTCTAATAATTAGATTTGTATCAGGATTATTTTTAATGTCTTTTTCAATAATAGTGCCTGTATAATTAATATCAGAAATGCTAGATATTGCCCTGTATCCTGTTGGAGCGCTTATTTCTTCTATATTTGTCATATTGTATGGATTAACTGTTGTTTCTACACAACCAATATATGGAATTGTATTTTCTTCATCTTCATCAAAACCATTTAGAGATAATGTTTTATCAACACTATTTACCTTATAAGATAATACAGCGCCAGAAAGTGGCGATTCATCAATTGCAGAAACTTTATACAATACTATACCGCAGTTTAATGGTTTGAAAACAGTTTCTGAATCCACGTTATAAGTAAATGATGAAGCAGAGCTACCTGTTTTAGTCTGTGTAGCTTTCTTAACAACATTTGGTGTTACAGTCTGATTAGTTCCACAACTATAATTTTGAGCTAAATAATAATCACGTTTTGCTTCAAATGTAACTTTAACTTTAAAATTGTGTGTTCCTGTAGTACTAGGTATAGTATATGCAGAATTTTTTATAGTTAATTTATTATCACTATAACTATACTGATTTGATTCTAATGTTGTTCCATTAATAGTAACTTTTTTAAGATTATATCCAACCTTACTTTGATATGATGTATCTTTATTATACTTGCTAGATATGCCAGATGATAATTTAACATTTGCTGTACAATTATGTGAACTGTCGCAATTAAATGCACCTAATGTAACTGATAATTTATTATTTTTATTAAATTGATCATATGCTGTTTGAGCAATTTTAGCAGCTCCTGTTAATGATTTAACAGAACTAATATTATTATAGCTTACCATGTACTTGTTAGCATATCTACCATTAACTTCATTCTTTTTTGGTTTAGCACTTTTTAAATACGTATTTATAGCCAATTCAGAATAATAATAATTGGTTTTTGTAAGTTTTGATGTTGTTCCACCAGATGCTTTAATTATGATTGCAGCAACACCACTAGATACTGCATTATCAGCTGACCATCCATCACTTTCTTTACTACAAGTATATGTAGAATTTGGATTGTTCTTCATAAAACTTGTACACATAGTAGCTAAATTATCCTTTGTTGAATACTTATAAAATAGATTGGGGCCACTTTCTATGTTAAATAAACCAGAAGTTAAATTAACATCATTTAATTTTGATGGAAATTGACTAACTGTTTTTGTATTGTATTCCGCTGCTTTTACTCCATCAACCGAAGCAAAAAGAATCATAAATAGCGAAATTATTAATGTATAAATTTTAATTTTTTTCTTCATATTCATATATTCTCCTATCTTCAATATAATTATTTCCAATGAGCAGTCATTATAATGGTGTTACCTGAACTGACTAAATCTTTGATTGATTCTTTATTATTAAACTTGTATACCCCATAAGCACAAGAATTAGTCCAAATACCACTATTCTTTTTATTGTTCTTATAACAATATGTTTTGTTGTTATAAGTTGCTGTCCAATAACTAAATTTTTTACCAGCTTTTTTAAAAGTATTTGCATTCAATATAGATGTTTTACCATTTTGAACATTTGAATTATTCATAGTTCCTATGCCACCATTGCTATTATATTTAATAACATATCGATTCATTTCCATATTTATCTTTTTTGATTTAGTAAATTCTTTATTGTTTGTTGTTAATTTCACACAACTGCTTCCTGTAGAATATGCAGATGTGGATTTTATGTAATATGTTTTTCCAGGAGTTAAATTATTGAATATTGCCATACCATTTGATGTAGATACTGTTCGTTTATCATTCTTACATTTAGAATCGATATATAGTCTTACAGTAGCAGGTTTAGAAAATATTATTTGATTATTTCTAACTACTGAAACATTTAAAGTAAGTTGTTTCCACTCAGGAGTGAATGTCAAAATATAACCATCTTTAGCATTAATTTTTGAAAAACTTACTTTACCATCACTAGTTCCTACAATTCTAGCTCCATATTTACATATGGTCCCTGCTTCCCAATGAGCAGTTTTTTTTGCACTGTTTTTGTAACAATAGGTTTGAGTATTTTGACCATTTGAATTTGTTCTAGTTAGTTTCCAACCATTAAATACATATCCTGATTTAGATGCTTTATTTTCAATGGTTGTTTGTGAATCATAGTATACTATATCTTGTGCTTTTCTTTTACCATTAATTGTTGCATTTGCTGCAACTTTGACAGTATAAGAAATTGGGTCATTAGTAAATCTTATTCTTTTCTTAAATTTTTTGTATCCTAAAACTTTTGTTTCTAATTTTACATAATTATTGGTTCCTAAATTATAGCCATCAATGGAACCAGCTGGTATCCTTCTACAAGTATTTGAAGTATTTTTTTTATATCCAGATGGTTGCTTTGATTGCTTAATCCAATAAAATTTTGTAGGTGTTTTTGGAATATGTATTCCATAAATAATTGCTTTATTTGTTACTTTGTTTCCTTTTATAGTTTTTAAATCATAGTTAGTTTTGGCTAATTCAATATTAGGATTAGGACCTATTCCTTTGTTGCATGATTCTTTATCTGAATATATTTCATAACTAACGGCATTCTGAATTGATTTATTTGTCTTAGAATTAATAGTTTTTAAATATATCCATCCAGAATAACCAGGTCCACTTGTTGTTTCTTTAGAAGTATCAACTGCATATTTTAAATAATTGGAATCGGTTTTTAAAACTGCCATAGTGTCTTCATTATCACCAGTATCATCAAATTCATCATTTAGTGAATCTTCGTCATTTGAAGTATTTTTCAAAGATGAATCGCATACCGAATTGTTATATCCGATATATTCACAATAATCTTCATCATTTATTTCTTCATCTGTTACTTCTTCAACATCGACTTCTTGGCCATCATTAAGTGTATCAGTTGAATTGTCATAATTACTACCAGTTGAATTTAGTCCAGAACAACTAGCTCCTTTGCTTTCAATTTTTTCTGTTGTTTTTGTGGTTGTTACTGTGCAATAATTACCATTTGGTTCATATGTGATATTAGAGATAACTTTATTTCCATCAGCATCAGTTGTTTCTGTAGTTGTGTTTTCAGGGCATACATAACTACCTATTCTTCCATGATTAGTGTATGCAGGTGCTTGGACATTTTTTAAATACGTATCTAATGCTTTAACGTCTTCATCATTGATGTTATTTTCTTCATTATCATCTTCTATATATATATTAGCTAATGCTTTTTGTTCATTAGTAATATTTTGTGGATTATTTAATAATTGTTGTAAAAGTGTTAAATCATCATTATCTATGGTACCATTATGGTCTACATCTCCTACCATGAATGATGCTTGTTCTGCTGTTGGTTCGCTTGTTATTGTGTTTGTTTTTTGACATTTATTATCTGATGTTAATTCCCATCCTTCATCACATGTACACGAGCCTATAGTTGCTCCCATTAATCCTTTTAATCCTGTTTGAGTAATAATCATTACGGCTATTACACCTATTAATATACAAGGTATTAATACTTTTAATAATTGTTTTCTTTTTCTGGCAGCCACTTCTTCATTTGTTGGTCTACCTACATGACCTTTTGCCATATTTTCTCCTCCTATCTTATATATAAATGATAACACAAAGATAGAAGTTTTGCAATGATTTTTTGATTATCTAAAGAAAAAAATATATATTTTTATAAATATTACTTGAATAATGGGTTTTCTAATATGAAATCTTGGTTTAGGTTTGTTTACTTGTCTTACTATAGCATTTACTATTCCTTTAGTATTTTTCTTTTCAATTAAGTTAAAGATCTTATTTTGAAGATTAGTAAATTTGTCTTTTTGTTTATAAAAGATAGATTCTTTGTTTAAATAATTATCTTTATTATCTATCATTACTTGATTGAAACCTGTATAATATGCACCTGGTTCTATTAAGGTTATAGTAATATTTGATTTTATTAGTTTTAATTCATAATAAATAGAAGTTATGATAGTAGATAAAGCAGATTTTGATGAGCAATAATTACCTAACATGGGTAAAGGTAAAAAGCCAGCAAGAGATGAAGTTATGAATATTTTCCCTTTGTTTTTCTTTTCCATTTGTTTATATACTCTCTTTATTAATTCTATTTGTGAAAAAAAGTTGGTATTAAAGTTGTCTTTAAGATATTTTGTATCCATACCTAAAATGCTACCACCAATGCCTATAGCTGCAAAACTAATAAGACAATCAATATCTAGATTGTCTATTAGATGTAGATCTTTATTGATATCTAGTTTAAAACATTCTATATTATCATTTACTTTGTGTTTTATTTTGTTACTTTGTTTATTTGTATGGGTAGTTAAATAGATACGATGATTTTTAGATATTTTATTAGCAACTTGATAAGCAATATTTGATGCCCCACCGGTTATTAAAATATTCATATATTTACTCCTTATCTATAGTTATATCTTTGGTACTAGGTCCAAGAATACATTTACCATTAATATCAAATCTTGATCCATGACAAGGACAGTCCCACGTATTATCTTTTTTATTGAATGTTAGTTCACATTTCAAGTGGGGGCATCTAGATTTTACTTTGTGTTTTATTCCTTGGTCATCTGTATAAATAGCTACTTTTTGATTGTTTTGATATTTATGTTTAATATTCTTTTTCTCTTTTAAATAAGCTTTTATATTATATCCAATATTTGAAAGTATGTTTTTTAAAGAACTTAGATTTAGTGGACGTTTAGGATTAAATAGATCTATATATTCATTTTTATTATTAAGAATTATATCACTTATTATTTTGCCAGCTAAAGATCCATTCGTTAATCCCCAGGTATTATAACCAGTTGCTAAATACATATTATCTTCTACTTTGCCTATTAGTGGCATATAATCCATTGTTATTAAATCATGGTTAGACCATATATAATTTATTTTAGGGGCACATAAAGAGTGTTTAAAGGTATCAACATTCATTTTGTCGTTATCACATATTTTATGGGTATCATTTAAATATATAAAATAGTCTTTATATGGTCTGAAGGATATTGTTTCAGAGTCAATATTAATACCTGATATATCTTTAATATCTTCATTTTTATAGGCTACGATAGTTGATTTTTCATTATAACTTTTGAGTGGTATAAAAGATGGTTTAATAAACCAAGGATAATGATTAGCTATAATAATGATTTTAGCTGTTATAGTGTTATTTCTTGTTTTGCATATATAGTTATTATTCTTTTTAGTATACTTAATTATTTGAGTATCTTCATATATATCTATATGATTTTCTAATAATATCTTTTTTAATTCATTAACATATTTCAAAGGATTAATTAAATATGTATCATTTACTTGGATGGCATACTTTGAGTTATATTTATTAAAATCAACTTCTTTAATATTTATATTTTGTTTTAAAAATTTGTATTGTTTTTTTAAAGAGTTTATTTTTTTGATGGTAAATACTATTGATTTAGTAGGTGTGAAATCACAATCAATGTTATTATCTTCAATTATTTGTTTTATAATGTTTAAGGCATGTCGTTGTGATTTAAGGTATTTTAACGCAATATCTTCATTATAAATATTGGCTATTTTATTATAAATATCACTTTGAAGAAAGGTAAGTTTTCCTGTTGATTTGCTGGTTGTTGAACAACCTATTGTGCCTTTATCGACTAAGCATATTTTATAGGGACTATTTTTTAAATGATAAGCAATTGATACACCTGTTATTCCACCACCGATAATTAGAATATCTGTTTTAATATCTTTAGTTAATTGTTTAGTCTTATTTAATTTTACTCCTTCATACCATATAGACTTATTCATAATATCACCAATTATATTATGTAACAAAAAAAGAAGAATAATCTATTTAATTATTCTTATACGGTTTTCATATTTAAGATATTTATATAATATAATACCAATACTAATAGGTATTTCAAGGATAAGAGCGATTATTAGTAAATTACTTATTTTATTGGAACATATTCTAGATATTGTCCATACACCATGAATTTTATATGGATATGTAAATAACAATAAGGTTTCTACAATCATAATAGTCCCATATAGAGAGTGTATTTGTTTCCCTATGTAGTAGATATTAATTAATGGTATCCATAATACAATACTTGTTTCTTTTTTCATATTTTTATATATTTGATCAATAGTATATGATACAATTATATTAAAGATTAAAAATAGGATTATTAAAGGAACTAGGTAATTAAGATTTAAAAAGTTAATTAAATTATTCTTTAAATATATAACATATTCGATTAATATTTCTTTCATAGTATCACAACCCTTATGTTTTAATGATAACATATTAAAAGAATAAATACAATAAGTTATTATGTGTTAATTATACATTATCAATTGAAGCACAATAAAACCCGATATAATCGGGTTTGAAACAATTTTTATCTCTTTGAGAATTGTGGGGCACGACGTGCGCCTTTTAATCCTGGCTTTTTACGTTCTTTACTTCTTGGGTCACGAGTTATAAAACCAGCTCTTTTTAAGATTTTTCTATAACTGTCATCATTATCTTCATTTGCTTCATCATAAATTAGAAGAGCTCTTGTGATTCCTAGTCTAATAGCTCCAGTTTGTCCTGATGCTCCACCACCAGTAACTTTTATATCGATATCAAATGTATTTTCGTTATTAGTTGCAACTAATGGTTGCATTAAATCCATTACGTAAGTTTCGTAAGGCATGAATTCTCTTACGTCATTACCGTTTACAGTTATTTTTCCTTTTCCAGCAGTCATTTTAACTTGTGCTACTGAAGATTTTCTTCTTCCGGTTGCAGTAATTACTTTTGCCATACTAACCTCCTATTTAACTTCCATTTCTGTTGGTTTTTGCGCTTGATGAGGATGTTCTGATCCTTCATAAACAAATAATTTTTTATACATTTGACGTCCAAGTCTTCCTTTTGGAAGCATTCCTTTGATAGCTCTTTCTACCATTTCAACTGAATAGTTTTCTTTCATTTCACGAGCCGTTCTCTCTCTTAATCCACCTGTATAACCACTATGGTTATAGTAAATTTTCTTATCTAACTTATTTCCTGTTAGATTTACTTCTGAAGCATTAATAATAATAACGTAATCTCCACAATCAACATGTGGTGTGTATGTTGGTTTGTGTTTACCACGAAGTATAGTAGCTGCTTTGGATGCTAATCTACCTAAAACAATGTCTTTGGCATCAATTACATACCAATTACGAACTACTTCTTCTTTTTTTTGCATGTATGAATTTTTCATATAACTTTTCCTTTCTCCTTCATATGAGTAGGTTTTCCCAGGACCTACTAAATGGGATTAATAAAATGTACCATTTAAAATAATACTAAAAAAAG
>CADBLY010000061.1 GCA_902795725.1 uncultured Erysipelotrichaceae bacterium | reverse complement strand
TGTTTCTTTATTTTTCTTAATCGATCTCTTTCTATCTTTAGTAAGCTTATATCTACTTTATAATCAGATGATGCTAATCAAAATAAGGATTCTAATTACTTTTACATCTTTTTTTATTGATAATTTTTTTAAGAAAAAACTAGAATGCGAAAAAAACTAGTAGAATTTAATTTCTACTAGTTTTACTCATCATCTTCTAGATCATCATCAATAATAGATAAATCTTCCATATCATCATCGTCATCAATTCCATCTTCATCATCCATTTCATCGATGTCTTCTGATTCTACAGTTTCTACTATACTATCATCTATTTCTTCTTCTTCATCATCGTCGTCTTCTATAACAACACTTACGGAGTGTCTATCTCTTAAATCCCAAACATTATCAACTAGAACAAATCTTTTATCAGTTGTCATTGATGTATAGAAATCTCCTATTTGGTTTTCATATTCTTCTTCGGTTAATTCTAATATTTTTTTTATTTCAGTAAATAGTTTAGGGGTATTTAATCCTTTTTTCTTATTACTTAGTATTAAGTGAGCTAGATCAGTATATGATAATGATTCTAACTGTTCTTTAGACATATTTATTTTCATATTTTCCTCCATTACATCTTTTCTGGTATATCTATAATAAGTAGGGTTAACATTTCTTTGATAATCTTATTGGCTAATTTAATTATACTTGCCCAATCATTTAATTTTTTCTTATCTTCTAGTGTATCAATATGATTGTTTTGATAGAAGGCATTCATTGCTACACATATATTATATATATATTCGGCTATATAATTTGGTTTAAATTCTTTAAATGCTGATTTAATGTATATTTCATAATCTAATATAGACATTCTTAAATCTCTATCATATTTATTATATATATTATTAGTTAAATTATTAATATTAGATTGATATTTTGTTATTATTTTATTCATTCTTAAATATGAATACAAAATATATGGTCCTGTTTTACCTTGAGTATCACTAAATTTATTGATATCAAAAATATAATCTCTATCTCGACTATTTTGTAGATCAGCATATTTTAATATAGCATTTACAATTATATCTATATCTTTGGTATTCATGTCTTTGTTGGATTCTTTTTTTGATATAAATATTTTCTTTACTTCCTTAAATAATTCATCTAATTTAGGAGTATCACCACTTCTTGTTTTGTATGGTTTACCATCTAATCCATTGATGGTTCCGTGTGGTAAATGTAATAATTTTGTATCTTTTGTTAAACCACTCAATTCACAAGTTCTAAATACTTGTTCAAAGTGCATGCTTTGTCTTTCATCAGTTACATATAAGATATAATTAGGATGAAAGTCTTGCATTCTTTGATAAATTGTTCCTAATTCAGAACTTTCATAAAGATATGCACCATTGCTTTTTTCAAATATTAATGGTGGATATTCTATCTTGTCAGTATCTTTATTTACGAATACGACTTTAGCACCCATACTATCTTTTAATAGTTGTTTTTCTTCTAAATAGTTTTTTACTTTTGGAATAAATTCATATGCATCTGATTCGGATAACCAATAATCAAATGATATATCTAGGTATTTATATAATCTTTTAATATCTTGAATAGATATATCACATATTACTTTCCAATAGTCTAGATAATTCTTTTTTTCTTGAACTTCTTTAATAATAGCTGCACATTCATTCTTTATTTTTTCATCTTCTTTTACTAATGAGCTCATAAGTGGATATACTTTATTTAAGTATTCTAAAGTAATTTCATTGGGTTTAATGTTGTCTTTTAGACAAGCATAGATTACTTCTCCTATGGGAAGTCCAATATCACCTAGATGAACATCAGAAATTGTTTTATGACCTACATAATTAATTAATCTTTTTATTGATTCTCCTACTATCGCAGGACGCATATGACCGACGTGAAGTGGTTTTGCAATATTAGGTCCACCATAATCTATAACATATGTATCTATTTTATTTGGTAATGACAAATTAAATTTGTCATTATTATCCATTAATATTAAATTATTATTTATAAATGTATTAGATATAGTTATATTAATAAATCCTGGTTTACAAAATTCTATTTTTTCAAAATAGTCTTTAAAATTATTTATACTATTTAGATTGTTAACTATCTGTTCACCTATTTCTATAGGAGATTTATGATATATTTTAGTTAATTTAAATACTTCATCACATTGATAGTCACATAAGTCTAATCGATTTGATTTTATTACTCTCAATGTCTCATTATAACCTAATTTTTGAGCTTCTTTGGTTACTATATCACTTAATATATCTAGTATCATAAATCCTCCATTTCTAAAGTGTATGAAAAGTCATTTCCTTCTAAATTATAATCTATTTCTATTTTCTTATCACTAATATTCAGATTTTTAGTAATAGTTTCTAATTGAAAGGTTTTTAAGCCACCAAAGACTTGATATGTACTTATAGTTTTAGTTGTTTTGTTAAAAACTAATTCAATATTATAGTCATTATTTTTTCTATTCATTTTAATAGTATCTTTATTTATGGATAATATTACATCAGTATTGTCTTCTTTATATGTTATTTCATTTTCATTCATATTACCAAGTATTTTAATATCAATATTATCTTCTTCTGATACTAATTTAATTTTTAAATTCATCTGTTTCATGCACATCGAAAACATTATAGCACATCTCTATCTAAAAGCAAATAAATTTAGAAAAAAAGCAGAAATTTTTTTCTACTTTACAACAATATTTACTAGTTTTTTAGGAACAATGATTACTTTTACTATTTCTTTATTATCAATATATAGTTTTACGTTATCTATATTTTTAGCTAATTGTTCCATTTTTTCTTTAGAAGTATTGATATCCACTTCTATTTTCCCTCTTACTTTACCATTGACTTGAACAACCATAGTATACGTATTGTTTTCTAATTTATTATTATTATATTCTAGCCATGTTGATTCACAGAATTTATCACCCAAATCATACATTTCATTTAATTCTTCAGTAATATGTGGGGCGATTGGATTTAGTAAATGAAGAATTGTACGATAATCTTTTTTAGATACAGTATCTAATTTTTCTAATTCATTTAATAGAATCATTAGCGCTGAAACAGCTGTATTATATTTAATATTTAATAAGTCATCTGATACTTTCTTTATAGTTTGATTCATTAGTATTTCAGTTTCTTTGGAGTATTCATAGGAATCATTTAATTTATTTCCTAAACGATATATTCTGTCTAAGAACTTGCGACATCCTTTTAATCCATTTTCACTCCAAGCAGCATCGTGTTCATAATCTCCAATAAACATTTCATATGTTCGTAATGCATCTGCACCATATTCTTTTACAATATCATCAGGATTAACTACATTTCCTTTGGATTTACTCATTTTTTCACCATTAGAGCCTAGAATCATTCCATGACTTACTCTAGTCCAAATCATTTCTTTATTAGGAACTAAGCCAATATTGTATAAAAATTGTACCCAAAATCTTGCATATAGTAAGTGACGGGCTGTGTGCTCCATCCCACCATTATACCAATCTACTTTATTCCAGTATTTTAAGGCTTCCATAGATGCAAAACTATCCTTATTATGAGCATCCATAAATCTTAAGAAATACCAACTAGATCCAGCCCAGTTTGGCATAGTATCGGTTTCTCTTTTAGCATCACATCCACATTTAGGACATTTACAGTTTACCCAGTCAGTTATTTTAGCTAAAGGACTTTCCCCATTATCTGTTGGTTCGTATTCAGCTACATCTGGAAGAATTAATGGTAGGTCTTTTTCATCCATTGGTACCCATCCACACTGTGGACAATTAATCATTGGAATTGGTTCTCCCCAGAATCTTTGTCTTGAGAAAATCCAATCACGCATCTTATAGTTATTAACCTTACGAGCAATACCTTTATCAATTAAAAATTTTGTAATTTGTTCTTTGGCGTCTTTGATGGTTAAACCATTAAACTTATCACTATTAATTAATCTAGATTCTTTGTTGTCTAAGTATTCTTGTTTTTCATATGCATGACAAGTTATATCGCCACCAGTAATAACTTCAATTATTTCAAGATTATGTTCTTTAGCATATTCAAAGTCTCTTTCATCATGACTTGGTACTGCCATTACAGCACCTGTTCCATAATCACCTAAAACGAAGTCTCCTAAGAATATTTTAACTTCTTTACCATTAACAGGATTAATAGCTTTTATACCTTTTACTTCAACACCACTTTTTCCTTTATTTAATTCAGTACGATCCATATTAGATTTTTTAGCTGTTTCTTCAATATAAGCTTGAACTTCTTCTTTGTTTTCTATTCTTGGCATTAATTCTTTAATTAGTTTTCCATCCGGTGCGATAACAAAGAATGTAATACCATATATTGTTTCAATACAAGTAGTAAAGATGGAGAATTTTCCACCACCTACAATATCAATATCTACTTCCACACCTTCTGATTTGCCAATCCAATTTATTTGGCCTAATTTAACTTTATCAGCAAAGTTAGTGTCATCTAGTCCTTTTAATAAGTCTTCGGCATAATCACTCATACGAAGCATCCATTGACTTTTTTCCTTTTGAATAACAGTACTACCACATCTTTCACATACTCCACCAGCAGCATCTTCATTTGATAATACAGTTTTACAATTTGGACACCAGTTTACAGGCACTGTGTCTTTATATGCCATGTTGTGTTTATAAAATTGTAAGAATTGCCATTGTGTCCATTTATAATACTCCGGATCCGTAGTAGAAAATTCTCTTGACCAATCAAAGGAGAAACCTAGTGATTTCATTTGTCCTTTGAAGGTTTTAATATTTTCTCTTACAGCATCTTTAGGATGGATATGGTTTTTTATAGCATATTGTTCTGCTGGTGCACCAAAAGCATCCCATCCCATTGGATATAGAACATTATATCCTTGCATTCTTTTTAATCTACTAATAGCGTCTTGAGCTGTATAACTTCTGACATGTCCAACGTGTAAACCTGCTCCAGATGGATATGGGAATTCTACTAAGATATAGTATGGTTTATCTCCTTTATTTAAAACTTCAAAAGTTTTATTATTATCCCAATATTCTTGCCATTTTTTTTTTTCTTTACTATGATTATACATTTAAATCCTTCCCTTCTTTTGATAATGTTTTCCTATTATATGATATGTTAGTATTATTAAGCCTGAAAGAATGATAAATCCTACTAACATTTGTATTAAAAAATTATTTAAATAGCTTATTATTGATAAAGTTAATGCGACTATAAAAGCATTAGACAATGCAATTATTGTAGCAATTCTCTTTAAATTATTTTCCTTAATTTTTATTTTATATATTTTTTTTAAATATGTCATTTCTTTACCATTTTGCCATTTTAATAAAGTTTTTTTTCTTTTTATAACAAATAAATAGTAAACTAAATATATTAAGATAAACGTTATTATAAATATTATTAGTTCTTTCATTAAACAACCTCCAAAAAATAAAAAGTACTATGTTAAAGAGACGAATTACTCGCGGTACCACTCTTTTTCATAATACTATTATGCACTTTTACTTTTAACGCAAGCTAAACGTCTTATAGAAGCTCCAAAGTAAGTTCATAATACATATTTAGAAGTTTTCACCAGCCACTTCTTCTCTTTAAAATATGTTAATTACTACTACTCTTCTTCTTCGCCTTAACACTTTAATTATAATATATATTTTAAATAATATCAAGAAAAAGATTGATATTTCTATCAATCTTAATTATCTTTTGACAAAATAACTTTATTTTGTTCAAGACTAGGTTTAACTTCAATAATACGTTGATTGGTTGAACCACGAAATTTGCAATTTAGACTTTTCTTATCTAATTCAAATTTTCCATCAATTAAGATATCAATGTTATTTAATAGTTCTTTCAAATCGTTATTATTTTTCATCATATCTAATAATTTTTCAAAGGTAAATCCTGTATATGCCCAAACACTGAGCCCTAATGATTTGGCATGTTTGGCAATTTCTAAACACGGTTTTATTTGAAAGAAAGGATCTCCACCTGATAAAGTTATACCATCTTGATATTCTAAAGAATCTAATTTATCTAATACTTCCGATACATCTACTTCAAATCCACCATTAAAATCATGTGTTGATGGATTATGGCAACCAGGACAGTTATGACTACACCCTTGAGTCCAAATAACTGTTCTAATACCTTCCCCATCCACAATACTGTCAGGTTGGATATCTCCGGATAATCTAATTTTCATATTAGCTATGTTTTACACGGTCAGCTTCTTCAGCTCTTTTACCATTGTTGAAACGATCTACAGTTCCAACAAGATAACCGGTGATTCTTCTAATTCTTTCGAATCCTTGACCTTCCCCAACTTGTTTTACTTTTTTTTCGTTTTTTTCTTCTACTACTGTATTCACACTA
>CADBLY010000060.1 GCA_902795725.1 uncultured Erysipelotrichaceae bacterium | reverse complement strand
TGAATTCTAATTTGCTTAACACCAGATAACTTACATATTCTAATTTTTCTACGTCTTATTTTTCCATTAGTTATAGGATTATCATCGCCAAACACATACCAATCATTATTAAAACCATACTCTTTTATGTCTATTGATAATAATTCTTTTAAATCATTTAATAAAACATCAGCTATTGGTATTTCTCTGATACTAGATTGTGTCTTTGGAGTAGTAATCATATATTTCTTTGAATCATCATTATCTATTTGTAAAACATTTTTATTAACTTTTACTAGTTTGTTTTCAAAGTCAATATCATTCCAAGTAATAGCTCTAGCTTCACCTCTACGAAGTCCACAATAATAAAGTGTTTCAAACAAACATCTATACTTTATATCATCTTCAAAACTTATAAATTTTTGAAATTCTTCAAGAGTATAAAAAAGCATTTCTTTCTTTATCTCATTAGGATTAGTAAATTTAGTTATCTTAGTATAGAAGGATCTAAAGTTAAAACCATATATCTTCTCACCCCAGTTAAGAACTATCTTAATAAACTTTTGAATATCATTTTTATAGCTTGTGGCAATATCTAATTTATTAATCTCTTTTCGCCATAGTTCATAGTGTTTAACACTTAAACCTTTTAACTTAATACTATCAAGTAACTGCATATACTTTATTCTGTCACGATATGTTTTTAGGGTGGTAAGTTTTACTTTATCTTCTTGATAAGCATAATATGCTGTATATAACTGTTTAAAAGTCATATTCATATCTTCATTAAGATAACCAACAGTTGTCATAAACTCACGTTCTGCATTTAATGCTTCTTTTTTCGTTTTAAAGGCCTTAGAAGTATGTTTCTTTCTTTTACCTGATAATGTAGGTACCCAAGTATAAAATATCCACTTACGTCCATCTTTTGTCCATTTATATTGTTCTAATAGTCTTGTAGCCATTTATATTACCTCCTTTTGCTTACAAAACTATCATGCACTCCTAACTAATTTTATCATAAAGAAGAAGTGCATTAATAGTTTATCTTTCAAATTCATCATTTGATTTATAATTATTTCTATATTCATATTTAAAATTTATATCATCAGCTTTATCATTTATCAAATCTAAATCTACATCATCATCACATTCAAAATCAATACCAATTTTATGTCCTAGTGCTTTACATACATTAATACATAACTTAATAAAAAAATGAATTCTTTGTTTTAGACTATCTATTTGTTTTTCTAAAGAATAGATTAATTTGTTTTTATCATCTATCAATTTCTTTTGATTAATGATAATAATATCTCTTTCTTTAATTGCTCTAGTATCTTTATATTTATCATTTTCTGAAGATAATGTATCAATTTTATTCTTTAAATCGTCAATGATAATATCTTTTTGTTTTATATTTTTAATATTCTTTAAATTATCTTTTTTTAAATTTTTAGAATAAGCAATTATATTATTGATATCTTCATCTTTATATCCAACAACTTTTCTTTTAACGGGATTTAATAATTCTTTATCACTAATTTTTTGAATATCTTTTTGCAACTCTAATTCAATTTCATTTAACTTCTGATTTTTATTTAGTTCTAAAGATATATTATTAATTTGTGATTCTAGCTCATTTAAAGTATGTTGAGCTTTAGTGATATGTTCTTTATTCGCACCTGTATTACCACGATATAAGTTAAAGCCTTTACTAGTTATAAACTCATTATATTTATCTTGAATTCTCGCATATGATGCTTTACCACCTAATTTTTTCCAAAACTGATCACAGTTTAAAAAATTTCCTTTTTCAATTTCAAAGATACCTTTACCGTTTTCATCTTTCTTTTGAATAGGTAGTAGTTTTGTATTTCCGTCTTTACTAATTACTTCGTGCTTGATTAAGTTACCATCTTTATCCTTTTCAAACACTTTTCTTTTAACTTCATCTACGACTGGTAGAAAATAAAAATGCATGTGTGGTGTATCCTCATCATAATGGATATCTGCACACACTACATTTTCTTTACCAACTAGTTCTTCTAAAAATTGATAACTATAATCAAAGAATTCTTTAACTTTAACTGGTATATCTTCTTTAGATTTAATATCAGGTACTAGGATAGGTTCTCCTTTATATCTTCCTTTTTGATGAATACGATTACTTTCTTTAAATTTCATTCCTAAACTTTGAAAAAAATCTTTACCACTCGAAACAATCGCACCATTGACTAAATTAGTATTTTTACCATCATTGTAATAAATGTTTTGTTCTCTTAATTTTGTATAAACGTGGGTCTTTAAATTAGGTATAGATAATGGTATATAAGAATAGTTAAACTGTGTTCTAGATTTATCATAATTGCCTGTTCCTTTTCTTTTGGTAAGTTCGATACCAAGACCAGTTAAATCACTTGCTTTATACTTGTTTTCAAACCTTATAACTTGATTACCATCATACAATTTATCACCCCCTTATAATATTTTTGTTACTTTGGACAAGTATTGTCCTATCTCACTAGGGCATAGCCCCAATGTGAGTTTAAGGATTATATCCCTAAAAACCCTAGCTTGTTTAATGAATCATTAAACAAGATTAAATAAGAAGTATCCACTGGATTCTTCTTATTTAATTGATTACTAATCTTCAAGATTAGTAATTGTAAAAATACTCGTTATCGCTACTTTCACGGCTAAGCCATAAAACGTACCTCACTCATTTTTTACTTATAACTTTTTAGAAAAAAGTTAGCGAAAACTATGATGAAAATTATTCGTTTTCATCAAGCGGTTCCTCATAATGAGCAATATATAATCTAGCAGTTCCTGTTTTCTTTATCGTAATATTAACTCCTTCATTTTTTAATATATCAATGCTTGAATGAAGTAATCTTCCAAGCTGTCTTGGTGTGATAATTAAATTTAATTTATTAATTATCTCATTACAAGTAAACTCACAATCAGTTACATTACTCACATATTTAATAATTTGAATTAAATTATAATTAATCTCATCATCATCAATAGGATTAATTACATTAAAAATTTGATTTTTTGTTTTTTTTAGTTGAATATTCATCTCAGAAAAGTCTCGATTAATAATGTTTAACCTTATTAGAGATTTATCGTTTTTACTTTCTACGAGTGTTAATTTACCGTCAACCACTGCATCAAAAGCTGTACTGCCTAAAACTGTTCCACGCTTGTTTAAATGATGAGTAAAAAGAATTGTTAAATTATATTTTTCACAAATACCTCTTAGTTTAGGTAATAATTTCTGTCCAACATCTTGATAATTATTTATATCGTAATCAACCCCAACATTAGTATCTTTAAGCATATCAATTATTAATAATCTTCCATTTTTATATTTAGCAAATTCCATGATATCAACTTCTAGATCCATAAAGTTTACTTCACCTTTACCGTTTCTATCTATTATGAAAAAACTATCTTTAGGGAAGGTAAGATTTAAAAAATTAATCCTTTCTTTAATTTGACCTAAGTCTGATTCCGTGCTAATATATAAAACGGGAGAAGGGACTGTATTATGTCCTAAAAACGGTTTACCATTTGCTATAGCATTGGATAGTTGTAGAGCAAACATTGACTTTCCAACTTTAGCATTTGATACTAAACAATATAATCCCTGAGACTTCATTATGTTATCAATAATGTTGTCTTTTTTTGTAATATTATCTATTTCTTCAATTGCTTTAATGCTATCACTTCCTTTCTACTCTTGATTCCAGATAATTAATATTAATATCAAGATAATCAACAACTTCTTTCATTGGAACTAAGTGTTTCGGTATTCGATATCCTTGATTCACAAGTTTATTTTTAATTTCTCTTTTAATTTTTAAAGCAGAATTTCTACCAAACTGACCTAGTTTCATCAAATCATCTAAACTACACCATTGTTTAGATATTAAGTTTAATGTTTCACTTGCTGACATAAACATCACCATCCTTTCTATTTATTGTGTGATGGTTTAAGATTACCAACAACTCCCGTGCCAATAGGGATTTTTGCCTTGCATTTATTTTAAGTGTCGGCTTATCAGTTATTTCCAACACTACTAAGTTTTCAAAGAACAAGCAAGTTCCAAATTGTCAACCAAATTATTATAATAAAGGTTCCAAAACGGAAATTACAATTTCATTATAAACTTATAGTTCCAATTTGTCAAGTGTTTTTGTAAATTTTTTTAAAAATCTTATTTAATAATGTTCCAAATTGGCAATTATGTGCTATAATTGTGTTGTGAAGAAGTATAGGAGATAATGATTTATGGAAAAAAGAAGACCTATGGATATAACAATTGGAAAGAATATGACTGAGTTAAGAAATAAATTTAATTTAACTCAAAAAGAGATATGTGGAGTTGTTGGAGTAAAATCTTCGACTTATAAACATTACGAATTAGGAGATAGAATGGTACCTATTAGTGTATTACAGGATTTAGCAAAATTTTATCGTGTTTCTACTAATTACTTTTTTGAAAATATGCCAGAATTTTCTGCTAAAGAAAAAATAGAATTAAATAAATATGCCGAAAGAGTTGCTAATTCTACGCATAAATATATAACTATTGATTTACAGAATCCTACTAGAGGTTTAGATGAATTAGAGTCAAAGATTCAAGCTAGATCTAGACTTAGAATAAAAAATCTGCGTTTAGAGAATAATAAAATGCAAAAAGATATTGCTAAATATTTGGGAATAGATTTATCTACTTATAATAAGTATGAAAAAGGTAGTAGAAAATTAAGTAATGATGTAGTAAAAAAAATAGCTGAATACTATAACATATCAGTGAGTGATATAGTAGATTAATAATTAAAGGAACATTTTTATTTATAGATAATAATGAAGTATTTGAGTATATATTTATTAATTATAGATAGTACATATTGATAATTTATTGTTAAGATAATATAATACTTATTACAAAGGAGAGGATTTATTGTGTTGAAAATAAGTAAATTAGATGTATTCGTTAGTATATCAGAAACTAAATCACCTAGAATTGTGAAAGAAAGACCACATATTGCATTTTATGATCCACATGTAGACAAAATGTTTAGAAAAAAATATCATTTAAATACAGTAGAGAGTAATATTAGAACAGCTTCTTCTTTTACAAGTGTACCTAGTGTATTTTGTAATGAAGAGCATGATAAAGGATTTTCTAAAGGGTTTCAATTAATTAAAAGATTAGGACGTAAGAAAAATGAAAAGTGAATATTACTTTTTCGATAGTAAAACATTTGATATTGAACAAAGAGAAGATTTTATTCCGATTGATGAGAAATTAGCAAAAACAATATCAACATTAAATAAAAAAGGTTATTATACAGAATCGTGCAACAAAGCTAGAATATCCACGCCATTTTTAATGGGTACAATGGTTCATGATTTAATAGAAGAAAACATTATAGAGATAAATGATAATACAAAGGATAAAATTGAAAAGATAATTAAACAAAATGATTATGAATCAACATTTATAGTATTTAAAGAAAAATATAATTTTATGATTTACCGGAAGGTTATAAATTGAATGATCAAGAGTTGATTTATAATTTATCTATTATAGAAAATGATAAAAATATTAAAATAAAATCATTAATTGAATTAGATAAAGAACATAATACTAGTTTACAATTGTTAGAAAAATGGGCAGATAATTTGCCTAATAGGGTTCATAATTGAAATTATAAAATATGTTGGAGGAAAAAAACATGATTGATAAATCATTTCAAGAAATCACTAATAATATAAAAAATATGGTTAGTAAAACGCAGTTAGATATAATGCTAGATGCTAATTCTAAATTAATTAATTTATATTATAATATAGGTAAAACTATATCTGATAATTATGAATGG
>CADBLY010000059.1 GCA_902795725.1 uncultured Erysipelotrichaceae bacterium | reverse complement strand
ATGAAGTAAAAGCAGGAAGAATAATATCCAGAATAGAACAATTAACAACCGATTTAGAACTAATTAGTAAGAACTTAAGAAAGTAAGAAGTATATAATGAATATAGAAAAGAATAAAAAAGGATTTACGTTAATAGAATTATTAGCTGTGCTTGTCGTACTAGCTATAATAGCCTTGATTACTGTTCCTATAGTAATAGGCATAATTAAAGAAGTAAGAGAAAGAAGCGCCAAAGTTAGTGTTATGGAATATGCTGATATAATAAAAAAAGCATATTCTATATGGCTTATTGATAGCCCAAATGGGAACTTTAAAGAATTTGACTATAGTAATGTAGAATATTCTGGTAGTAGAGTTAATTGTGAATCGGTAGATTACGATAATGGTAATATAGAATTAAATGGGTGTATGGTAGGAAATGCAACAGAAAAATATGATTATCAAAATAGTAGAGTCAATAAAAGGAATTATAAAGAATACTATGTTGGAGATAGCTTTACTTTTGATAATGAAGAATATCATGTCATAACTAATAGCGATAAGAATGAAAATTATGTAGTAGCTTTGAAAGATAAACCACTTATAACTAATGAAATAGAGACATATGGAGTGGGACATATAAATATGTACCTTAATGGAGAGTATAACAAACGAGTATATGATTATGGCACTTCAAAAGGGCATGTCGGGGCTATAGCTTATTTTACAAGTGAAACTTGTAAATATGATGGAAATAGAAATAGTTGGACATATTCTGGATGTACATCAGACTATGAAAGATCAGAAGTTAAATATGTTATAGATAATTGGTCAGATGATAAATTTCAAAATAATGAATTAAAAATCGTTAATAATTATAAGGCACGATTAATAACATCCGATGAATATCAAGGAATACCTACAACTGAAATATGGAAGTATACTAGCGATTATAATTATTTTACAATGACTACAACCAGGGGTTATCATATATGGAATGTAGGACAAAGTGATGATTTAGTTGAATGTTTTGTGTCACTATATCAACCTATTCGTCCGGTAATAAATATTTATAAAAATAAAATTCCAAACTAAATTTAAAAAACACTTCACAAATAGTGGATAATATAGTATAATACGTACATAAAGACATTGATTGAGACAAGACTGTTAAGAAGTATCTTAAAGTGAGTTAGGGACAGTGCAAACCTAATAGATAACCTTATTAGTTACTACTCATGAGTTGATTTCGAAAGAAATACCGGATAATTCCGTTAAAGATTTTAAGTTACAAGGTAGGATGGTACCGCGTATATACGCTCCTTATATATTTAAGGGGTGCTTTTTCATTTTAGAAAGGGTGATTAGATGAATATAAAAGAAAATGAAAAATTAAATACTTTAAATCATAGTTGTGCTCATTTACTCGCACATGCTATCAAACATTTATATCCAGAAGCAAAGTTTTGGGTTGGTCCAGTAATTGAAGAAGGATTCTATTATGATATTGATTTAGGAGATGTTAAACTAACAGAAGAAGATTTACCTAAGATTGAAAAAGAGATGAAGAAAATATCTAAGGGTAATAAACGTATTAATCGTATTGAGCTAAGTAAAAATGAAGCTTTAGAGATGTTTAAAGATGATCCATATAAAATTGATTTAATTAGTCGTATGGATGATACTGATACCGTTATATCAGCTTATAAACAAGATGATTTTATAGATTTATGTCGTGGGCCACATATGGAAACAACTAAAGCAATGAAGTATTTTAAATTGTTAAAAGTATCAGGTGCTTACTGGAAAGGTGATGCAAATAACCAAATGCTTCAAAGAGTATATGGGGTATGCTTTGAAACAGAAGAAGATTTAAATAACTATTTAAAAGAATTAGAAGAAGCTAAGTTAAGAGACCATAGAAAGATTGGTAAAGATTTAGGAATCTATTTTATCGATGATTTAGTTGGTAAAGGACTACCTATGTATTTGCCAAATGGATTTATTCTTTGGAATGAATTAGAAACCTATATTCGAAATAAAGAAATAAAAAGAGGATATAAACATGTTTTAACGCCACCTTTAGGTAACGTTAATCTTTATAAAACAAGTGGCCATTTGGAGCACTATAAAGATGCAATGTTTCCAATCATGGAAGTAGAAGATGAAGAATACGTCTTACGACCAATGAACTGCCCACATCATATGATGATTTATGGCCATGATCTTCACTCATATAAAGATTTACCTTTAAGAATTGCAGAAATTGCAAGGGATTGTCGTTACGAAGCATCAGGAGCTTTAAAAGGAATTGAAAGATTAAGATCATTTTGTCAAAATGATTCACATATTTTCTGTACACCAGATCAAATCGAAGCAGAGTTTAAAGATGTAGTTGATTTAATATTAGAGTGCTACCAAGAATTAAATATTAAAGACTATACTTTTGAATTATCCCTAAGAGATCCAAGTGATAAAGTTAAATATCACCAAGATGACGAAATGTGGGATAATGCCGAAAATAGATTAAGAAAAGTTATGGATGATATTGGTGTTCCATACGTTGAAAAAATAGGAGAAGCAGCCTTTTATGGACCAAAGCTAGATGTTCAAGTAAAACCAGCAGTTGGTAATCCAATTACTATTTCAACATGCCAAATTGATTTTTGCCTGCCAATGAAATTTGATTTAACTTATATTGATTCTGATGGCAGCAAAAAAACACCAGTTGTTCTTCATCGTGCAGTATTTGGCTCAATCGATAGATTTATTGCTTACTATCTTGAAGAAACTAAAGGTGTACTACCGCTATTCCTATCTCCACTACAATTAAAAGTATTACCAGTTAATAATGAATATCATTTAGAATATGCTAAAGAAATAGAAAAAATATTAAGAGAAAATGATTTTAGAGTAGAATTAGATAGTAGAGATGAAAAACTATCATATCGCATGCGTGATAGCCAAGTACATAAAGTGCCATATACTATTATTATTGGTGATAAAGAAAGAGATGAACGTTTAATTAGTTATCGTAACTTTGGAGATTTTAAAACAACTACTGTATCAATTGATGAGTTTATTAACAAATTAAAAGAACAAGTAAAAAATAGGAACTAGTATT
>CADBLY010000058.1 GCA_902795725.1 uncultured Erysipelotrichaceae bacterium | reverse complement strand
TAGTAAGAATTGGGGATGATTATGTGAAAACAAGATTAATAAGTGCGATTGTAGTTATATTAGCTGCGATACCTATTTTTTTAATAGGTGGTATTCCTTTTAAATTAGCTTTTTATGTGATTGCTATGCTTGGTTTAAGGGAATATTTGGGTGTGCGTTCTAAACGCAAGGATTTTCCAATATTTATTAAGCTAATT
This sequence comes from uncultured Erysipelotrichaceae bacterium, assembly GCA_902795725.1. Taxonomy (GTDB): domain Bacteria; phylum Bacillota_I; class Bacilli_A; order RF39; family UBA660; genus RUG12438. The sequence goes on along the minus strand of CADBLY010000058.1, from coordinate 2,014 downwards.
GCATATATTTGTTTAACACTTATTTATTTTACTTTTGATATTAAGGCTGATATGTCTATTGGTACAGATATAAGATATATTACAGGACTAATGTTAATGATGTTTTTACCAATGATATTATACAAGGATAAAAACGAATATAATATAAATGATGCTTGTTATGTTGTAAGTGGTGTATTACTTATATCAATTACAATGTTACTTATGACAGTATTTAGAGATATTAGATTAGCTTTAATTGTTCTTTTATTTGTAGTAACAGTAATGACAGATACTTTTGCATATTTAACAGGAATGTTAATTGGAAGACATAAACTACTTGAAAGTATTTCTCCTAAAAAAACATGGGAAGGATTTATTGGTGGAGCAGTTGTTGCTACATTCGTTAGTGTGATGTTTTATATACGTGTTATTAATCCAGATATATCTATACCACTTATTACAGGCTTAATGTTGCTTTTAAGTATTATTGGTCAGTTAGGAGATTTGTTTTTCTCAGCTATTAAAAGATATTATGGGGTTAAAGATTTTTCTAATATTATGCCTGGACATGGTGGAATATTAGATAGGCTAGATAGTATTATATTTGTGGTGCTTGCATATAGTTTAATTATTACTATTTTATAGGAGGGATTATGTCACTTTTAATTACAATTATTAGTTTTATATTAATATTAGGAATTACAGTAACAATTCATGAATTTGGGCATTTCTTATTTGCAAAAAAGACAGGTATATATGTTTATGAGTTTTCGATTGGAATGGGTCCAAGAATAAAGAAGTTCAAACGTAAAAATGATGAAACAGATTATTCTATTAGATTATTTCCAATAGGTGGATATGTTCAAATGGCAGGTGAAGAGATAGAAACTGACGAAGATATTCCTAGGGAGAAAAGATTACAATCTAAAACTTGGACACAAAGATTTATGACAATGGTTGCAGGAGTTATGTTTAACTTTATATTAGCTATAGTAGTATTATTTATTATAGCTATAGTTAAGGGTGTGACTATAGATGCAACTTATATTGATAGATCTGATGTTAAAGGTTTAGTATCAGGTGATAAGATTGTTGAAGTTGATGGACATTTTGTTAATAACTATGATAAGTTAGCTTTAGAGTTAGCTGTTGCTGGTGATAAAACATATGATATTAAAGTTAAACATAAAAATGGAACTTATGATAAGGTAACTATTCATCCTAAAGCTATATATAAGAAAAAGCAATTAAAGGGTTATAAATATGGATTTGATTTAACTGGTAAGTATAAACATAGTTTCATATCATCAATTAAATATGCTTTTGTTAAATTTTTTAATACTGTTGAGCAAATGTTTTTTACAGTATGGTATTTGATTACTGGCAAGTTAAGTTTAAAATTATTATCTGGTCCAGTTGGTATTTTTAATATTGTTGGTGATGCTGCTAGTAGTGGTTTAATTACGCTTATGTCGTTACTTGCTTTAATAAGTATTAATGTTGGATTTATTAATTTACTTCCTATACCAGCATTTGATGGTGGGCATATCTTATTTTTAATTATCGAAAAGATTAAAGGTAGTCCAGTTAATCCAAAAGTGGAGAATACTATACATACTGTATTCTTTATATTATTAATGATTTTAATGTTATATATAACTTTTAATGATATATTAAAATTTTTTTAACAAGTATTATTACTTGTTTTTTGCAAGAGTGGTGGAATAGGTAGACACGCAGGCTTGAGGGGCTTGTGAGGTATCTCGTGAGGGTTCAAATCCCTTCTCTTGCACCATTGACGAATCTGTTCGAACTATTCGAACTTTTAGATAGATATCAATCAGAAATGATTGATTTTTTTTGATTTTCAGAAAAAATCATAGAAAGGTTGGTGTCTATGATAAAAATAATTAAAGAAGAAATTGAGATTGATGAATCCTTAGTTCCCAGATTAAATGTTATATGTGATTTTTGTAATACAACACCTATAATAGAAAATGGTAGTATTAGAAAGATAGAACATACTAATTTA
>CADBLY010000057.1 GCA_902795725.1 uncultured Erysipelotrichaceae bacterium | reverse complement strand
TCTTCAACTGATGCTATTAAGGAATATTTAGCATTCATTGAGTTATCAATACCATCGATTGTGTATACCCATTTAGGAACATTATCATTTTTTATTAATTCATCAACACTTGTAATATTTATATCGTATCCTAAATTATCAATTAATTCTTTATAAGTTAGTAATCTAGCACTATAATTGTCTACAGGCATTAACTCATTATTCAAAAATTTATCTAAAGCCCAATTGTTAATTACAAATTCTATATCTGAACCTTGATAATTGTTGGTACAATTTTCTTCAATTTTTACAGAGCTATCTGTATATCCACAGGTTTCACTTGTATAGTATGCCATAGCTCCATAACCTGCTATATCAAGTGCTGTTCCTTTCGATTCATAACTATATTTATTTACACGATTTTCATCTGTATTTACTTTACCATATGTATTAACTTCTTCTGTAGTTAAAGGTTTTGCTTTTAAAAGAGTAACATATTCCTTGGAACTATCACTTTGATTAACAACATAATATCTTTCATTGTTTACTTCAACTAAATCTCCTACATTATATTTTTCATAATTTGTACTTTCTGCTTTTACTGTTTTACACAAGAACATATTGACTAAAACTAATAATCCAAATAATATCTTTTTCATCTTTCCCTTACCTTCCTATAAAAAGTTTATCATAATTATACAATTTTTACAATAGTTTAATATCATATATTTATAAAAATGGAATATATTCTATTAGAGATGAGGAGGAATTTATGATAAATAAGAAAAATTTGTGGTTTTTAACGCTTTTTAGTTTAATCTTAGTACTTAGCATATACTATATTACAATGCCTAGTGAATTACTTTTGACTAATAACAAAACAAAAGAAAAGAAAAAATCTGAAGCTACTGTCGAAGTAAGCAAAGATGAAATAATTTCTGCTTTAAAAGTTGAAGATGACGCCGAAAGAGAAAAGAAAATAGAAGAATTAACTGTTGTTTTAACTAATAGTGATTCTTCCAAAGATGAAAAAAATGAAGCTTATAATAAGATAAAGGAATTAAATAGTTCTAAGGGTGAACAAGAAACACTTGAAACAAAATTAAAAGAAGAATTAAATTTAAATGCATTTGTTAAAATTGATGGAGATAAGATTAGTGTGACTGTCCAAAAAGATAAGCATGACGCTGAATTAGCAAATAATATTATGAGATGTATTCAATCTAACTTTGAAGATAATAAGTATATTACTGTAACCTTTCAAAAATAACATTTAGTTATTTTTTTAGGCATATCTAAGAACTTTCTAATAAATAGTTCATACAATAATATGAGAAAATATAAACCACTCTATTAGGAAGTGAGGTATTTATGGCTAAAACTATTTTAACAACTCGTGAAAAAGAAGTTTTTGATTTGTTAATAAAAAATAAAACAACTAGTGAAATTGCTCAAGCATTAAAAATAAGCGAGAAAACAGTGAGAAATCATATTTCTAATGCAATGCAAAAATTAGGAGTAAAAGGAAGAGCTAGTGCAGTTGTAGAATTATTAAGACTTGGTGAAATATTTTTATAAAGTACATTTTTTTGTACTTTTTTTCATATACTTAGTTAGGTGATCTTATGCTTAAGAGAATGTCTTTAAAAAAAATACTTGTCTGTTCTTTAGTTATCTTTTCTATAGGACTTTTAAATTTTATTCCTAAAGAAGATATAAATTTAAAAGAGGAGGTTGTATATGTTAAGGATAATCCAAATATATCTTACGTTTATTTAGAAAACAAGAACAACTATTTAACGCGAGTAAATGTAGATGTCAAGAGTAAAAGTGTAGAGAGTAAAGCAAGAGAATTATTAGAAAATTTAATTGCAGGAAGCAAGAATATTCCTAAAGGATTTAATGGAATTATTCCACCAACAGTTAAAATAAATAGTATTAAGTATACTAATGAGACATTAAAAGTTGATTTTACAAATGATTTGTTAGATGTAAAAAAAGAATATGAAGAAAAGATAATAGAAGCTATTACCTATACCTTAACAAGTATCGAAGATATTAAATATGTTATCATATATATGAATGGAGAAATTTTAACACATTTGCCTAAATCAAATAAAACACTTCCCAGCACATTAGACCGTAGTTTTGGAATTAATAAAGAATATAAAATAAGTAATGATAAAGATATAACTAGTACTACTATATATTATATTAGTAATTTAAATAATCAAGAGTACTATATTCCAGTGACTAAAATTAATAATGATACAAGAGATAAAATCGAAATTATTGTTGAAGAATTGAGTAATCAGGGTAATAAAAGATTAATGAGTTATTTAAATAGTAATACTAGACTTATTTCATCTAATATTGATAATAATAATTTATTACTGGTGTTTAATGATTATATTTTAAATGATGGTGATGAACAAGATATTTTAAAAGAAGTTATAGATACTATTTGTCTTTCAATTAAGGACAATTATAGTGTAGATACAGTATCATTTAATATTAATGATAAAGAAATTAATAAAACCGATCTAAAAAGTCTTGAATAAATTTTAATTTTGTTGTATAATTAATTTGTTTGAGACGTCTCAGTAGCTCAGCTGGATAGAGCATCGCCCTTCTAAGGCGAGTGTCAGGGGTTCGAATCCCTTCTGGGACACCAGATTGATAATAAGCTCAAATATTTGAGTATAGAATAAAAACGACTATTAAGTCGTTTTTTATTTTAGGTATTCATTTACATAAGGCACTACTTGTTTTTTTCTTGATGTTAAATTATCAATAAATACACCTTCATATACATCATCTAAATGATATATCTCTTTTAACATGTTTTCGATACCATCTGTATATAATAGATAGGACCCTTTTTTTATAACGTCAGTAATAATGAATATCATGAGTTCTAAATTATGATTTTTTTTGTATTCAGTAATAACTTCTAAATATTTGTTTTTTTCTTTAATAATATTATTTATATCTAAAGTAATCATCTGACTAATAGCATATCTAATATTTCCTACTTGGAAATATTTTAAGTCTTGTCTTACTATATCATCTATTGTTTCACCTATGATACTAGTGCCTGCTTCTAACATTTTATAAAAAAATTCTTTATAATCAAGATTAAGAATATGTTCTAAATCTTTTACAACGCGTATATCGATATCAGTTGTAGTTGATGATGTTAGACCTAAAGTATCTGATAATATTCCTGATATCATTAGTCCTGCTATATCATAAGGTATATCTATATTGTTTTCAATATACATTTGATATATTATAGTATTAGTACTACCAACTGTCATGTTTCGAAAACTTATTGGATTATTTGTTGATGTTCCTATTTTATGATGATCAATTATTTCAATTATTTCTGCTTCTTCTAATCCATCTACAGATTGACTTAATTCATTGTGATCAACTAATATAACTTTTTTTCGTTCTTTGCTATTTATATCTGTTATTCTAATTAATCCTTTGCACTTATCACCTTTACCAATTACAGGATAATTATTAAACTTTAGATGATTTGTTTCTTTTATAAAATCATCATAATACATATCTTCACTAAATTTAATAATTCTGTCTTTAGATATAAAATCTTTTACATAATTAGACCAGGGTAATAATCTTATTACATCTACTAATGATTTATTTGTACATATAACATTAATATTGTTAAATAATTTATAGCCATTATTACTATATTTAGTTGTAATAACAGTATTAATTTCTTTGTCAATTATAAAAACACTTTCATCTTTAACTTTAATATATCCTTTTATACTATCGGATATTTTATTCTTAGATTCTCCTTTTAAAATATCAATAATATGTTGATATGATGTATTAAGATAATTATTACAAGTTTTTAAATTATAAATAAAATCTTTAATAGTTACAATACCAAGTAATTTTTTATTATCGTCAACAACAGGAATTCCAGTTATACAATTATCAATTAGATAATTATAGGTATCATTAAGTGATGAATCGCAATTGATAAAATAATTACGATAATAGTTTATATCTTTTAATTGTAGTTTAACACTATCTAAATACTGTGGTTTTTTAACATTAAAATATTTTAGGACAAATTTAGTTTCTTTATTAATGTCACCTAATATTCTTTCTTCAGCATTCACACCTAATCTATTCTTTAAGTAAGCATAAGCTATAGAACTTGTTACTGAATCAGTATCAGGCTTTTGATGCCCAAATACATATACTTTATTCATTCAACCACCTCTATTCTTATTTGTTTAAAGATACTTGTAAAACTCCTTCAATTTTATTATTTGCAGGAATACTTTGGCTTACAACATATCCACTTCCATCAATTTGATATTCTAGTTTAACTAAAGATGCAAAAGCTCTAACATCGGTTCTAGACCAACCACTCATATCTGGCATAATTATATTTTCATCATCAGTAAGTAAGAATAGTTTATCACCATAAGTAATTAAACGATTCTTTATAGGATATTGATTAATTATAGTAGAACCATTTCCTATTTTTATGACATTAATACCACGATTAGAAACATCATTAATTACTTCATCAATATTTTTACCTTGATAATTTGGTAAAGTTATAGTTTTACTTTTAATTTCGGCTTCATAATCACTAAATGTGCCTTGATATTTAGCAATATTTTGTATTAATGATTTTATAGAAGTTGTCAAGGCGTAGTTATGATCGTGATTTGGTTTTTTTATTGCTGCATATATAATAACACTAGGATTTTCTTTAGGGTACATAAGGGCAATAGAAGATAAATAATCAGTAGTTAAATAATGACCATTTTCATATATTTGAGCAGTACCTGTTTTTCCTATAATATTAAATCCTTCGATATTATATTTATATCCAGTTGCCCATGAATCAGATATTACTTTTCCCATCAATTCTTTAATTTGATCGGTTGTTTTTTTGCTAACAATACGATCTGATTTATCTATTTTGGTAATAATTTCTTCTTTGGTTTCACCATCTACTATTTTAGATATAATATGTGGTTTAACCATCACACCATCATTTGCTATGACAGATAAAGCTTGAAGGTGCTGAAGCGGAGTAGTTAAAATTCCCTGTCCAAAACCTGCAGCCATGACTTCAATTGGATATTTATAATTTAATCTACCATTTAGTTCATTAGATAGTTCAATTCCAGTTTTTTTACCAAATCCAAATTTTTGTTGACATTCTTTTAATTCTTTTAAGGATAAATGTCTTTCAATAAGATTAGCAATACCGGTATTTGATGAGTATTCAAATCCAGTGTCAAAATTTATTTCTCCCCATCCTTCTTTTTTCCAGTCATTTATTGTATCATCTTCAATTTTATAAGAACCAGATGGATAGGTTTCTGAACCATTATATGCTCCTTTTTCCATCGCACACATATAGGTATATATTTTCATAGTACTTCCTGGTTCAAATGCATAACTAGATAATGGATCATCATAAGACATATCTTCAGGAATATTATTAGGATCAAATCCAGTTGTTGAACCACTTCCTAAAATCTCTCCAGTTTTTGCATCCATAACTTCAATTAATGCCCATTCTGGTTCATAATCATTTTTAATTGATGAAATCGCACTCTCAACAAATCTTTGTATACTAGAATCAATAGTTAGATATATATCATCTCCATCAATTGCATCTTCTTTTTGTTCTGGAGTATCTGGTATTTTATATCCATTACTATCTTGTTGGTATGAATAATATCCATTAACCCCTTTTAATTTTTTATTATATTTACTTTCAATACCAAGTAGACCAACAACATTACCTTCATCATTAGCTTTAGCATATCCAACTATTTGTGATGCAAAATTTCCATTTGGATAATATCGATTAATAGTCTGTTCAAAACCAATACCTGGTAAATGTAATTTTTCAATTTCAATCTTTTTTAATTCATTTATATTACGCCCATAATTACCAAATTGCACCTGATATAAATCAGAATTAAGTTTGTTATATACGTAGTCATACTCACATCCCAATGCTTCTGATAATTTCTTAGCCGTTTCTTCTTTATTAACGACATGTTTAGGATGCTTTTTATCAATATCACGAGATTTATCCAAATAGGCAATAACAGTATATGATGTAACATTGATAGCTAAAGCATCACCATTTACATCAAATATTTTACCCCTTTCTGCTTCTAACTCAGTAGATACCGTATTTCTTTTGGCTGCAAAATCCTTCATATCACGGCCATATACTTTATTAGAAAGTGATAAATAGCAATATTGTATATATAAGCCAGCAATAACTAAAATAAAACATAAAAATACTAAGTTAGATAGTTTCCATTTAGTTATCTTTTTCTTTCTTCTTTTTACCATATATCATCTACCCTGTAATAATTATATCAAAGATGA
>CADBLY010000056.1 GCA_902795725.1 uncultured Erysipelotrichaceae bacterium | reverse complement strand
TAACGAATTACTTAATTCATTATCAAATTCTAAGCGAATATCATTATTTGGTAATAAATTCAACCCCTTTAGTAGTATTACAGGTAACTTCATGCAAAACCTCCTAAAGAATTGTTTTCTATTATAGTACATTCAAATTCAAATGTCTATTAAAATTTAAAATTTTGTTAATTACTTATCTATAATTTTTTAGTTTTAGATAACAGAAAAATTCTAAGAATAACTTTATTCTTAGAATTACTTTAAAATATAACTGATATAGGATATGATTTGTTTTTTTCATCCATTGGTAAAATATCAGGATAAAAACATAACAATCCACCATTACCAACATTTAATTTTGCATTATTTAATATACTAAAATTCTTTAACATTGATATATCTGGCTTAGCAGTCTTTTTTATTTCAAATGGATATATTATATTATCCAATTCTATAATTAAATCAATTTCTTTTTTATCTCTATCTCTATAGAAGAAAATATCATAATTTAATGTTTCTTTATTATTTCTTTTATTTTTAATTAATTCACTAATAACAAATGACTCTAGAAAATGTCCTGATGTAGCTGAATTTTCTAGTGCTTCTTTGGTATTCCATCCACATAAATATGCACATAGTCCTGTATCTAAAAATATTATTTTAGAAGATTTAATTGCTCTTTTTAGTTTATTATTAGAATATGGTTTTAACAAATAAATAATATCACTTGCTTCTAATATTGATAGCCATCTCTTTACCGTATTAACGTCTATATCAGCATCTTCACTTAAACTATTATAATTCAAAATTTCACCGTTTCTTGATGCTACAGCAATCATAAATTTTCGAAAACTTAGTAAATCTCCAACCTGCGTTAATTGTCTGACATCTCTTTCTATATATGTTCTAACATAATCTTCAAAAAACTGATTTCTATCTATATTATCAATAATATATTCGGGCATTCCTCCTTTAAAAATATTATCAAATATTTGACTAGGTGTGACAGAAATATTTGATTTTATATTAGTAGGATTAAATAATTTAGATTCAAATTTCTCTTTTTCAGCAAAACTTAAAGTTGACATTTCAACAATGGAAATTCTACCTGCTAATGTTTCACTTATATTTTTCATCAATTCAAATCTTTGTGAACCAGTTAACCAATATTTTCCGTTTTCGTTAGAATTATCAACATCTATTTTAATATAAGAAAATAAATTGGGAGCATACTGAACTTCATCTATAATCAATTTCCCTTGATAATTCATCAAAAATAATTTAGGATCATTTTGAGCAAGTTCTCTTAATGATAAATCATCTAAAGTGATATAAGTTCTATCTTTTTCCTTAATTGATTTAACAAAAGTTGATTTGCCAACTTGTCTTGCTCCAGTTAACAATACAACTTTTCTACTTTTTGATAAATTTTTAAATTTAGTTTCAATTTCTCTTTTCATAGTTAATCACCTCTAAAGACATTATACTATTATATAAATATAATGTCAATGGCAAATATGACATCAATGCATCTTTTTGCCATTTTATTTTTTTTGTTAAATACTTATCTATAATTTTTTAGTTTTAGCTAATAATAACTTTAGGATATGGTGATGCATATGAAAAAGTTAAAAAAAGTTTTCATAATTCTATTAATACTAGTATTTATAATTACTATTACTCACTTTTTAATCTATTTTATTGGTTCTAAAAATAAACTTAATATCAATAAAAGCAATAGTTATTATATTTACGATAAAGATAAAAACTTAATGAATGGATTATCAGATGAATGGGTAAAGAAAAAAGATATATCAAAACATGTTATAAATGCCACAATATCAATTGAAGATAAAAACTTTTATAAACACCATGGCTTTGACTTCCCAAGAATAGCTAAATCACTATATGTTAATTTAATAAATAAAGATAATCTTCAAGGAGCATCAACAATATCACAACAATATACCAAAAACTTATTTTTAGACTTTAATAAAACATGGAAAAGAAAAATTAAAGAAGCATGGCTTACCGTTAGATTAGAAAGCCAGTATTCCAAAGATGAAATCTTAGAAGGATATTTAAATACTATTAACTATGGTGAAGTATATGGTATAGAAAATGCTAGTCACTATTATTTTAATAAAGATGCCAAAGATTTAACGTTAGCAGAATCCACAATGCTAGCAGGTATTCCAAAATCACCAACTAATTATTCGCCACTAGTTAATGAAAAAAAAGCCAAAGAAAGACAATTGCTTGTATTAAACGCCATGGTAAACAATAAATATATAACCGAAGAAGAAAAAGATAAAGCATATAAAGAAAAATTAAATTACTATGGTTATATCAAAGAAAATAAACTAGATACCTTAATGTATTATCAAGATGCCGTGAGAAAAGAATTAAATAGTATTGATACCATTCCAAATACCTTCTTAGATACTGGTGGTTTAAAAATTTATACATACCTAGATATGGAAGCTCAAGAAAAACTAGAACAAGCTATGAAAAATAATGTCAACAATGATTTAGAAGTAGCTTCAATTATGATGAAACCTAAAAATGGTGAAGTAATTGCTCTTATAGGAGGAAAAAACTACACCAATAGTCAATTTAATAGAGCAACAAGTTCTAAAAGACAAGTAGGTTCAACCTTAAAACCTTTCCTATATTACTCCGCTTTAGAAAATGGTTTTACATCATCTACAACTTTTACTAGTGAAGAAACAACCTTTGTCTTTTCAAACAATAAAACATATGCCCCAGCTAACTATAATAACAACTATGGTAATAAACAAATATCCATGGCTGCAGCTATTGCTTATTCCGACAATATATATGCCGTTAAAACTCATATTTTCCTAGGAGAAAACACCTTAGTAGATACCCTAAAAAGAGTTGGTATAACTTCATCTCTATCAGCTATCCCTTCCTTAGCCTTAGGAAGTGAAGAAATAAGTTTACTAGAAATGACACAAGCATATAGTTCTTTAGCAAATCTAGGATATAAAGTAAAAGGTCACTTTATAAAAAAAGTAACCGATATGGATGGTAATATTCTATATGAATACAAAAATGAAAAAAACAAAATATTAAATTCTAATATAGCTTATATAACCAATGAATTATTAACCAGCACCTATAACTATAACTTTATTGATTATAACTACCCTACGTGCTACGACATAACTGATAAAATGACAAGAAAATATGCTATCAAAACCGGTACAACTGATACTGATCATTTAATATTTGGTTATAACAAAGATATTGTCTTAGGTATATGGAGTGGTTATGATGATGCAAAAAAAAGTGAAGTAACAGATGGTAAACAAATTAGATATATGTGGATAGATGCCATAGAAGCTTACTTAAAAGATAAAAAAGATAATTGGTATAAAACACCAGATAATGTTGTAGGTACTCTAGTAGATCCCATAACTGGTCAAATAGCAACTAAAGATACTAAAAACGCTACCATGTTTTACTATATCAAAGGTACCCAACCATCTTATGATGATTCACTAGATAGTCTAATACCAACCTCTAAAACAATTGATAATATCCAAGAAGAATAAATTTACAAATAACCGAATAAAATTTCCACAAATAACCGAACAAATTTCTAAAAGTATTCTTTATATGACCAAACCCGAAGATAAAGAACAAAATATATCATTATCAGAATTAAACCCTAGTCTTTTATTAGAAGGTACCACTCACAGATTAATTGATGAATGGCAAATAGCCCCAAAACTATGGGATGCAATAAGATTTGAAGTAGATCACCGTAATAATAAAGGTCAATTTGTTTTAACAGGATCCGCCGTACCTGCTGATATGAAAGATGTCACACATACAGGTACAGGAAGATTCTCATGGTTAACTATGCGGCCAATGACATTATATGAATCTGGAGAATCAAACGGCTCAGTAAGTTTAAAAGATCTCTTTAATCAAACCAATAAAATTAGTGGTACCAACAAACTAGAATTAGAAGATATTTCATATCTTTGCTGTAGAGGTGGATGGCCCAGAAGCATTTTCTTAGAAAAAGACATAGCTTTAGATCAAGCATACGATTACTATGATGCTATCGTATATTCAGATATTTCCAGAGTAGATAATGTTAATAGAAATCCTGAACGTACCAAAAACCTAATACGAAGTTATGCAAGAAATATAGGGAGTCAGGCCTCAAATAAAGCCCTAAAACAAGACATGATTAACAATGATTCATTTTCTTTAGACACCGATACAATACTATCCTATATCAATGCTTTAAAAAAAATATTCGTTATTGAAGAATCACCAGCTTGGAATCCAAATTTAAGAAGTAAAACAGCAATCAGAACATCAGAAACAAGATACTTTGTCGATCCATCAATTAGTGCAGCAGCGTTAGGGATAGGACCCAACGATCTAATCAGAGATTTAAATACCTTTGGTTTAATATTTGAAACATTATGCATTAGAGATTTAAGAGTATATGCTGAAAGCATAGACGGTAAAGTTTATCACTATCGAGATGCATCAGACTCAGAATGTGATGCCGTTATTCACCTAAGAAACGGAAAATACGGTTTAATAGAAATAAAATTAGGTGGAGACAAATTAATTAATGAAGGATCAGAAAGCCTTATAAACCTTAAAAATAAAATAGATACAAAAAAAATGAAAAACCCATCATTCCTAATGATATTAACAGCAACAGGTAAATACGCCTATCAAAGAGAAGATGGAATATATGTTATACCTATAGGTTGTTTAAAAGCATGAAACTCATGCTTTTTTATATAATAATATAAATATAACAAAAAGAGTCATAATAAACTGTCCAACTTTTGGGGTTCAGTTCAATTTGATAATAAATTTCACTTTTTTTACCTCTAATTATTGACTATTGAAAATCTAATTTTTACGGAATTAACAGTTTCTGTTCAATTTGAATAACATTAAAATTTTTTATAACATATATTTTTAAAATATCAAAAAATAAGATGTTAACAAGATGTAAGATGTTTTTTGATAATAAAAATCGTTGAAATATAAGGCTTTTTAACTCTTTAGTGTAGTTCCATTTGGATTTACTTTAGCATTGCCATCTTGTATATAAGTTAAGCTTATTCCTAGTCCTGATATTGACACATCAGCAGTTGGTAAAAGTGAGACATCATTGAATTGCTTATAAGTTAGTCTTAGTCTCATGGTTTTTGTTTCTTTTGATTTTAATGTATCATTTTGGTTTACTGTAGTTCCATCAGCATATTTTAAGGTATATTCGATTTGACTTTTAACATTATTCTCATCATTTTCTCCACTACCTTCATACGTTAACTCGGTATTACTGTTCATGGATAGATTAGTTAAGGTTGCATCATAGTCTCCATCATTGCTTACATCAAATACATATTCAATATAATCTCCAGGGCTAATTACCGTTACTGAATAATCTCCTATTTTAGTAGAATTATTCTGAATTGTTGGAAAAATGCTTAGGATATCAAGTGCTTTTTCGCACTTTTTAAAAAAAAGAGTGTCATTTGACACTCATTAGGAAAAAGTATTATTTTTATTTAGCGTTATACCAGTCATCTCCATAATCGATATGTACTTCAAGTGGTAAATCTAGTTTATATACACCTTCCATAGTATCTTTAACTATTTGTTTAACTTGTTCTAACTCCTCTTTTTTACAATCAAAGACTAATTCATCATGAACTTGAACTAACATCTTACTTTTGATGTTTTTACTTTTAAATTCATTATGAATATCTATCATAGCTTTTTTTATAATATCCGCACTAGTTCCTTGTATAGGTGTATTTAAAGCTATTCTTTCAGCTGATGATCTAATCATATAGTTTTTATCATTAATCTCTGGTATAGTACGTTTACGATTAAATAGTGTGGTTACATAACCTAGTTCTTTAGCTTTTTTTATTTGTTCATCCATATATGTTTTAATACCAGGATAACTTTCTAAATAACTATCAATAAACTCTTGAGCTTCTTTTGTTTTTACATTAATTTGATCACCTAAACCAAAACTACTTATACCATAGATAATACCAAAGTTAACCGCCTTAGCTATTCTTCTTTGTTCATCAGTTACTTCTTGTATACCGATATGGAAGATATCACTAGCTGTTTTAGTATGGATATCTATCCCACTAATAAAAGCTTCTTTTAAAGCATCAATATGGGCAATATGAGCAAGTAATCTTAACTCTATTTGAGAATAATCACTACTTAAAATCACACTATCTAAACTTGGTAAAAAAGCTTTTCTAATTAATCTACCATATTTATATCTAATTGGTATATTTTGTAAATTAGGTTCAATTGATGATAATCTACCTGTTCTAGCTACCGTTTGTGTATAAATAGTATGAATCTTACCATCATCATGAATACTTTTAATTAAACCATCTATGTAAGCAGAATATAACTTAGTTAACATACGATATTCAATTATTAAATTTACTATTGGATGTTTATCTTTTATTTTTTCTAAAACATCATTAGCAGTTGAATAACCACTTTTTATTTTTTTACCATGTGGTAAATTTAATTTATCAAATAGTATTTCACTTAACTGTTGTGGTGAAGAAATATTAAAATTACATCCAGCCTGATTATAAATATCTTTCTCCAATAAATCTAGTTTAATTTTTATCTCTTCACCCATCTCTTCTAATACTTTTCTATCAACTTTAAAACCAGTATATTCCATATCAGCTAAAACAAAAGTTAGAGGTATTTCAATATTATTAAATAAATCTAGTAGCTTTTCACTTTTTAATTTAGTTAAAATCATATCTTTATTTTCATATATAAATTTAGCTTTTAAAATAGATTCCTTAGCTAATGTATTTATATCTTTTTTTTCTTTCTTATTTTTTATAGGTATATCTGAACCCATAGAATTAGCAAGTATTGCAATATCATCTTTAACATTATATTCAAGTAAATATGCACCTATCATAATATCAAAATAACAATTATCAAAATCTATATTGTGCCATTTCAAAGAAGTATAGATTTTTTTCAAATCATAAGTATATTTAATATTTTTAGTTAGAAAAGATGGATTATCTTTTAATATATCATATGGTATAAAATATGCAATATCTTCATTATAAACACCCATACCCAATATACTAGCTTTATGATAATTAGTATCATCTAGCTCTAAAAATACCGCACAATCATTTTCTATTTTTATTTGATTAATATCATTAATTACTTGAAAACTTATTTCCTTAGGTGTTTCTTTTGTCTCCTTTTTCATACGGCGCAATATTGAATAAAACTCTAAGTCTTCATATATCTTTATTAACGCTTCCATATTAGGTCCTAAATATTTAATATCACTCATATTAATATCCATCGGTACATTCCTAACAATAGTAGCCATTTCATAACTCATATAAGCATTATCTTTATCATTAATTAGTTTTTCTTTTATAGATTTAGACTTAATATCATCAATATGGTCATAAACTCCATCAAGCGTTTTATATTCAGTTAAAAGTTTTAAAGCCGTTTTTTCACCTATTCCCTTCACACCAGGAATATTATCAGATGAATCACCCATTAAGGCTTTTAAATCAATTATATTAATTGGTTCAATACCATAAGCTTTTCTAAATGAATCTATATTATATCTAATATAATCATTCTGTTTTAGTAATTTAATATCAACATGCGATGAGATTAACTGTAATAAGTCTTTATCACTACTAATAATTGTTCCATCATAATCATCATCTTTATCACAATATGCTGCAAATGTTCCAATAATATCATCAGCTTCATAGTTTTCAATTTCATAATACTTTATACCCATTGCCGTAAGCATCTCTTTTGCTTTCGGTATTTGCAGTTTTAACTCATCTGGAGTAGCTGCTCTACCACCTTTATAAAACTCATATTTTTCATGTCTAAAAGTTTTACCTAAATCAAAAGCAACAATCATATATTCTGGTTTTTCTTCTTCAACAATTTTATTTATCATATTAGCAAAACTTAACAAAGCATTAGTTGGAAAACCTTTACCATTACGCATATAATTACCCGTATAAGCAGTTGCATAATAACTCCTAAAAACTAAGTTATTGCCATCAACCATTATTATTTTCTTCATTTCTACCACCGTCTTAATTATACTATTTGATTATAATAAAAGTCAATTAAAAACCGACAGGCAATTTGTCGGTTATTTATTACTCTTAAGCATTTCTTTTACTGTAGTAGATAAAGTAGCAACATTAGCTAAATCAGATGGAACAATTATTTTTGTAGCTTCACCATTAGCCATATTAGATAATGCTTCTAAACTCTTTAAAGTTAAAACTTTTTCATCAGCTCCAGCTTTTTTAATAAGTTCAATTCCTTCAGCTTCCGCTTGCTTAATTTTTAATATTGCTTCTGCTTCTCCTTCAGCCTTTTTAATTTGAGATTGTTTCTCAGCTTCAGCTCTTAATATAGCGCTCTCTTTTTCACCTTCAGCAATTAAAATACTACTTCTTTTTTCACCTTCAGCTTTTAGTATAGATTCTCTTCTTTCACGTTCTGCACGCATCTGTTTTTCCATAGCTTCCTGTATTTCTCTAGGAGAGAAAATATTTTTAAGTTCAACTCTATTTACTTTAATCCCCCAAGAATCAGTTGCTTCATCCAAAATAGAACGCATCTTGGAATTTATAATATCACGGCTTGTTAAGGTTTGGTCTAACTCTAATTCTCCAATAATATTACGAAGAGTAGTAGCAGTTAAGTTTTCAATAGCTGATATTGGTTGATCCACACCATAAGTATATAGTTTAGGATCAGTTATTTGAAAATAAACAACCGTATCTATTTGCATAGTTACATTGTCTTTTGTAATAACTGGTTGTGGATCAAAATCTTTTACAATTTCTTTTAAAGATACCTGTCTTGAAACTCTATCAATAAATGGGATTTTCACATGTAACCCATTTTGCCAAGTTGTATGATAAGAACCTAATCTTTCAATTACATAAGCTTTAGCTTGCGGTACTATTCTTATATTAGGAAGAATAACAACCACCACAAGTATTAAAATAATAAATAATAATGTCATATTATCAAATCTCCTTTACCTTTATTTTTACCCCTTTAATCTCCAAAACCTCCACTGTACTCCCAGTTAATATTTTTTTATCAGCTATTGCTGTCCATCTTTTTCCATCAACCTTAACTTCTCCTGGACTTAATTTATCAATATCAACAGTAACTATACCTTCCATGCCAATTACACGATCTAAATTTGTTTTTGATGATTTAACCTTAAGTTTCTTGGTTAAATAAGGTCTAGTAGTAATAAGAAGTAATACCCCACCCAAAACAAAAACACCAAACTCTATTTCTGCACTATCTATAAATAAAGATAACATCATCGCTATAATTCCACTGATAACAAACCATATCGTTGTAAGTCCTACTGTTATAGCTTCAATAAAAACTAATAAAACAACTATACCCAACCATATCCAAACCATTACACCAACTCCCATATAAATTATACTATTTAAAATACAAAAATACTAGTATATTTCATAAATTATACTAGTTATTTATTAATTGCTGTTAATAAATTGTTATGATGATCTCTCCTACTATTATTTATACTACTTAAACAAGTTACCCCTAATATTAATACAAGAAAAACAACTAAAACTTTACTTCTTACTAATTCCATACTTTTTCCTCCTTCATTAACTATATGATAACACGTTCATTTGTTCGTGTCAAGTACTTTTTGAACAAATGTTTGACAAAAGTGTAAAAGATGTGTTAAAATGTATATACAAGGAGGTAAAATATGGAAACATTAACACCACGTCAAGCTGATACATTAAACTGTATCAAAAACTATATGGTCTCACATGGTTATCCACCAACAGTAAGAGAAATCGCTAAAATATTGGGAGTCTCATCCCCAGCCACTATCCAAGTGCACCTAGATATTTTAGCTAAAAAAGGTTATATAAAAAAAGGAGATAATCGAAATAGAACTATTGCTTTAATGGTTGAAAATGAATTTGAAAACACTAATGAAGAAATTGTTAAAGTACCACTACTAGGTAAAGTAACAGCCGGAAATCCAATTGAAGCTATTGAAAGACCATTTGAATTCTTCACCTTACCAGCAAGTCTTATCCCTAAAAACAAAGAAGTATTTACCCTAACAGTAAGTGGAGAAAGTATGATCAACGCTGGTATTCAAGATGGTGACATTATTATTGTAGAAAAAAAGAATACTGCTCGTAATGGTGAAATAGTAGTAGCTATGAATGATGAAAATGAAGTAACACTAAAACGTTTCTATAAAGAAAAAGGTCATTTCAGATTACAACCTGAAAATGACACCATGGATCCTATTATATTAAATAATGTAACCATCTTAGGAAAAGCCATTGGACTGTATAGACAGATTTAAAATAATAAACAAAAAAAAGGATTAAATCCTTTTCAGAGTGTTGACAAAGGTCAACACTCTCATTTATTTAAACATTATAATACTTAATATAATTGATACTATACTAGCTATTATAGCAATTATTCTTTTATCTTTATATCTATCCCTAGTAAATACTTCATAATTAACAAAATACAAAGTATATCCTAAGTATAATACCAACAACATAATATCAACAAAATACATTTTTTTAGCTATTGGCAAATCAAATACTTGAGCAATTAAAACATATATTTCTGGTATAACAATTGTTACAATAACACATACAACAAACATTATATCTAGAGCTTTTAACTTTGTTTTATATCCCCTATCACTAAAATTATCACTAATTAAACTAAATACAGCTATAACAGAAATAAAAATAGTAAATATTAACAAATATAAGCTGTTTGTTGTTTGCCATACATCACTCATTATCCTACGCCCAATAATAAATCTTAATATATATGGTATTGGCATAATTATAGTATATGTTTTCATAATTCCAATTGGTATCAACATAAACTTCTTTTTATCCCAAATACTTTCATCACTTTTTTTAACAAACATATTAATTAAAAAGATTAAACTTAAAAAAGCAACTATAACAATTATAAGTAAAAAGATCGCACTTTTCGTATCAACAATACTAACATCATAAAAATCTTTTAATTTTGTAATTTGTTTCAAATTAATTGCCCAATTACTTATAATATAACTACAAATATAAGAAGCAATAAAAAGAGTTATTGGAGCAATTAAAGTTCCAAATATAATTTGAAACCTAAAACAAGTTGTATCTTTTTTGTATTTAGCATTATTATAGGTAACTACTTTTTCATAGTAATCAGTAACAATATCTAAAGATGTTTTAATATCATTTATATCATTTTCACTTAGTTTAACATCTTTTAAAGATAATCTTATATCTTTTATACTATTCATTACTTTTTTTTCAGATAAATACACTATACCTTTATCTGTTTTTTTATATATATTAAAAGGTTTATTAGTATGATTACTAATTATTTTACAAGCTAAACTTACATATTTACCAAGAATATTTCCATATTCTACTTTAGATCTATATAAAGCATCATCATCATTAGCCTTAATAGCAGCATCAATTCTCCCACTATATATCAGCCTTAACTCCTTAAATTCTTTTAATGATTGATTCATCGTATCACCTAATTATATAGTTTTTCAGGATATATACCTAATTCTATTTGCTTCTTAATATAATCTTTAAACTCATCTAAATCTTCTTTATAAGTAATACCCTTCCAAGTACTATTAGTTGGGATTAACTTAATCTTACAAAGATCTTTATTTATCATATCAGTTAAAACATCAGGTAAATAATACTCACTATCCAACGATTGTTTCTTACTAAAAAATCTTTTTATATCTTCTTTTAAATAATCTATCATATTAGCTTGAATACCAAACATTAACATTGATACACTTTGATCATTATCCATCTCATATGCTGAATTATCAGATAGTTTATATCCCATTATCTTATCATTTACTTTTTCTACTTTACTTTCTCTAATTTCTGTTAAATAACCATCTTTGGAAAAACATACCCCCCTTTTAACTGAACCATTAGAACTAATAGTATTACCTATTTTAAATCCAATCGCACTATATTCTCCCTTATTCAATGATTGATATAGCAGCTCAAATGGTTCTCTACCATAAAAATCATCTGCCGAAATAACAGCAAAAGCTTCATCAATATAATCTCTCGCACAATATAAAGCCTGACCAGTTCCCCAAGGTTTAGTTCTTCCTTCAATTATCTCACCTGGTATATCATCCAATTTTTGAAAAGCATATTCTACTTTAATCTTATCTTCAATTCTTTTACCAATTGTGTTTTTAAAAACTTCATAGTTTTCTTCTTTAATAATAAAAACTACCTTGTTAAATCCTGCTTTTATTGCATCATAAATAGAATAATCAATAATAAATTCTCCATTTAAACCTACTGGTTCAATTTGCTTCAACCCACCGAAACGACTACCCATTCCAGCTGCCATAATAACTAATGTCATTTTATCCCTCCAAACATTTTATATGGTTTTACTTTTGTTTTATCATCATCTTTTACTCGATATATAGCTAATACTTGATCTTGATATATATACATTATTAAATCACTATCATATCTATTTTCAAGTATTTGCCCATTACTAATTTTATTTTTTAAATAGTCATCTACTTCTATTTTAGGTATATCAAGTACATTTTTAATATCCAGTAAACGATTATTAGACACATCATCTATTTTAATACAATCTTCTATTCTAAACTTTCCCTGTTTAGTTCTTCTTAAACTAGACATACAACCAACAGTATTTAATTTATCACATATATCTTTAATTAAACTACGAATATAAGTACCTTTACTTACAAGACATTTAAAACTAAAACACCATTGATTATCCCTTTTAGAAAGCCCTAAATAATCTATATTTTTAATCTCTACTTCTCTTTTAGGAAGATTAACATCAATACCATCTCTTGCATATTCATATAGTTTTTTTCCATTAACCTTCACAGCCGAATATATAGGAACTTCTTGCATATATTTACCTTTAAAACTGTTTAATACTTTAATAATATCTTCTTCATTAATTGATACATCTACACTATCTAAAACATTACCTGTAATATCTAATGTATCTGTTTTTATTCCTAATGTTACTTCAGCTATATATTCTTTTTCTAAAGAAGTCAAGAGTTCAACAACTTTAGTCGCTTCTCCAACACAAACAACCAATACACCTGTAGCCAATGGATCAAGTGTTCCTGTATGTCCAATTCTTTTAAGATCTAACTTTTTAACCACACAATTAACTACATCACGGCTTGTCATTCCTGCTTGTTTATCAATTAATAAAATACCATTCATTATTTAATCACACTTTTAGATACATTAATAACTGGTCTAACCAATCCATTATTATCATAAACCATCTGCATATTTAATCCAGTATTATATAAACCATATACATTTATTCCACTATAATTAGGTTCAATCATGGTCCAATAAAAACCATCTAAATACAAGAAACTACTATCTTTTAATACTTCATAATCATCATTATTTAAAAGCCTTATTGTATAATCATCAACAGTAACTAAATCATTTTTATTAAGATAATTATTCTGATAATAATTTAATACCGTACCAATATAAGCTTCATTCAAATTACTATGGCAATTAGTATCATCAATTTCATTACAGTTATTATTATAATCATATGAAACTAAATTGCTACCTAAACCCATCTCAGTACTAGTTAAACTAGTTTCTTTAAGTAAAGTATATGATTTGTCATTTTCACTTATTATATACCAATTACTATTTTGATAACTAACAACTTCTCCAACTTCTCTATTAGTTTTATAAACACTATCCCCCATAATACCATCCAAACTACCATTAAAAGTACTAATAACTATTAATGTAACTAAAATAACCAAACTAACAATAATAGAGTAATTTAATATTTTATTCTTTCTATCATAAGTCATGTTCTTCCCTACTTTCTATAATTATTATAATCAAGATTATTAGATAAATCAATACATTTTCTCCTATTTACACTCCAACTTTACAAAAAAAAGAAGATTTTACTCTTCTATATCTGCATCAATAGCATCTTTTTCTTTTATAGCTCTAGATACTTTTTTGTTTTTAGGCTTTTTCTTAGTCGTTGTTATTGTTGTATAATTAGTACTATGAATAGAATAATAAATATAATTAATAATATCCATAGCTGCATAAATAACTAGCAATAAACCAATTAAGTTATAGAAATTAATAAGTACTAAAATACCAATTACAACCATTATTAATGAAGTTATTAAATAAGTATTTGAACCCTTATTATCAACTGATTTGATAGCCAAAGCAAGTGATAATCTTTGAATACCAGCTAATAATATCCAACTACCAAATAGTATTTTAATCATCACACTAATAATATTTGGAAAAGATATAAGCAAAATACCTACTATAATAATTACTATACTAAAATACAAAGATATAGTATCTAATTCATTGTTTTTTAAAGACATAATCGATTTTATTATACCTGCTAACAATAACAAACACCCTATAATCCATGATATAGCACCAATCAATACATTAGGATTAGTCATTAAAATAACTCCAATAACTAACATTACTAATGAACTTATTAAATTATACAAATTTATTTCTTTCTTCATACATTCCTCCTAATTAACTTGTGTTAAATTTAATTTAAATTGATAATCCTTTTTTAATTTTTCATTACTATTATTTACAATAGAAAGTGTAACACTCTTATCACTACCAGGTTTTATAATATCACCTTTACTTAACCCATCAATTTTATATGATATATGGTCATCATCTAAAGCATCAAAGCCAAAATAATAAGCACTTATTGTTCCACAATTTACTACTTTAAATTGATACGAAATACTATCATTAATACCATCTAAATTAGCCTTAAAAGATATATTTGTCTTCTTTATTAGCAAATCATTACTACTTGATCCTTCACTTAGTATAGGCTCACTGACATGCTCTATTTTAACACACCATTTATCCTTTGTTGTAGAATTAGACATAACTTTATTCAGTTTTAAATCAATTAACTCATAAGCAACCCCCGCACACAAAATAATTGCAAGGATACTCAAAAAAGCTATTCCGCCTCTTCTCTTCTTCATACTTCCACCTACACTAGCTACATGTTATCATAATTAAGTATGAAAAGCAACCAAGACTAACAATTCTAATGTTGTATATATTTATATATACATCCCTTTTACACAAAGTGTGTCAAATAAATAAAATAAGTATTAAAAATATATTGTTAAAGAAAAAAATATAAGTTATAATATTATCGTACTAGATAGAATAATAATATCAAAAAGGAGTTGTAAATATGAAAGAAAAAACAAATATAAAAAAAATTATAATTATTCCGATTATCTTTGTTCTAATAATAATAAGCTGTTTTGTTGTATATTCAATAATAAAAAATAATAACAATAGTAATATCAATAAAATACTTGTTTATACCAATAATGATCATGATTTAAAATATATAACCACCAACAACGATAAACCTACATTATTATCCAAATCATATGAAGAAGATATTTATGTAAAATTCAATACCAATAAAACCAAAATAGCTTATTTAAAAAATCACGGTTTATATATTAAAAACGTAAACGATAAACTAGAAAGCACAAAAATTGGTGTAGATGTTAATTATTTTAAATTCCTTAACAACAATGAAATTGTATACCAAGATATAAATAATAATCTATACATAACATCAACGAAAAATAAAAAAGAAATTGATATTGATGTTAATAACATTGTTTATAATAAAAAAGATATACTAATATATAATAAAGGAACAGAATTATATTTGTATAATATTAAAACAGAAGAAAAAAATGCCATATTAAAAGACTACGATCCATCAAAAAAAATCTATGTGTCTGATGATTTAAAACAAATATTATATATATCAGATGATGCTAACTTAAAAATATATAATTTACAATCAAAAGAAACAACCATAAAATCTAATAATGCTTATGATATTATAGATTATTCCAAAGATTTCAGTGAAATAACTTATTCAAAATTAGGAGAAATGAAAAAATACTATGATTTAATTATTAATGATGATTCTGCTTCTAATCAGAAAGCTAAATATGAATGCCATTTCTACGACCTTGATTATGATTATGCAAATGATGAAGAACCTCATAACTCAGATACAAAAAACAATATTTATTACTTGTATGAAACAATTGATTACTATATTTACTATGATGAACAAGGTCAATGGCATTGGTCTACTGTAGACATTGTAAATGCATGTAATGGTATGGATCCATCACAAAGAACAAAAGATGAAATAAGACAAAATGAAGCAGAGACACAACTATATAGTATATATTCATTAAAAAACGATGAAAATAAAGAAATAGCTAATGATGTATTTGAAATAATATCATCTAAAGATAATAACGTTGTATATACAAAATTAGATTTAAATAATAATAATAAAGTTAATTTATCCCTTCTATATAGTATAGAAGATTATATAGATGCAATATATAATATTAAACCAAATCTTTATTTTACTAATAAAGATAAATCAAACGAGCTATTAACCGAATCATTCAATAACGATTATAAAGATAATATAAAAATAAATAATAATAAAATCTATTATTATGTTGAAAACAATAGCAATTTAAACTTATATGAATACGATTTTACAAATAGTAATAAAGAAAAAATAGCTGATAATGGGTTTATAATAGATACAAATATTCTTGGATTTGATATACTATACTTAAATAATTATAATAGTGATACTTCTAAAGGAGATTTAATAGGCAGAAAAAATGGTAATACAAAAGATATAGATATCGATATTTATCCAAAATTAGATAGTAACAATAATTATTTATATTATTATAAAGATTTTGATTCAAAAAATAAAAGTGGTAATTACATTATAAATAACATAAAGAAAAACAAAAAAGAGTCAATCAACGATATATCAATTGCCCTTAGAGATAAAAATAATAAATACTATTTATTTAAAGACTACTCAGCAACATCAAATACATATAGCTTATTTAGATATCAAAAAGGTAATCAAAAACCAATTGAATACAACGTTACTGAATTTGTATATAGCAAATAAAGGAGTTAAACTCCTTTTTATTGTGTAATATTTTCTATCGCACTTAATAAAGCTATCTTTCCATATTCATAAGTTAAACCACCTTGTTGATAAGCAACATATGGACTTCTTAAAGGCCCATCACACGATATTTCAATAGAAGAACCTTGAACAAAAGATCCACTAGCCATAATAATCTGATCATCATAACCAGGCATATCATCTGGGCACGGTAATACATATGAATCAATAGCTGAAGCTTTTTGTATTCCTTGACAATATTTAATTAATTTTTCTTTATCATTAAAAATGATACACTGTACAATATCACATCTTTCATCATTACATTTAGGTTCCACTTGATATCCCATTTTTTCTAACACTTTACTAGTTAAAATAGCCGTTTTAAGCGCTGCTGCAACCACACTAGGAGCATGATATATTCCTTCTAATAATTGTCTATTTGCTCCTAAACTAGGTCCAACATCCTTAGCTTCCCCTGCAACGTTTAATCTTTCACTACATAATCTCACTAAATCTTTCTTCCCAGCAATATAACCACCATTAAGAGCAATACCACCGCCTAGATTTTTAATTAAAGAACCCATAATAATGTCACAACCTACTTCTATCGGACTTACACTTTCCACAAACTCACAATAACAATTATCAACCATTATAATAATATTTTGATCTATTTTTTTAACCATAGTAACTAATTTTTTTATTTTATCTATAGTTATACTTTTACGAATAGAATAACCCCTACTACGTTGAATATACAATACTTTAACACGATTCTTATTTAAAAATTCTTCTATCTTAGAATAATCAAAATCATTATCTATTAAATCTATTTCATTATACTTAACATTAAATGCTTTTAACGAACTAGGATTATCCTTAATGCCAATTACTTCATGTAATGTATCGTATGGCATACCAGATACACAAAGTAATAAATCATTTGGTCTTAAAACACCAAACAAAGCTGTACTTATAGCATGAGTCCCAGATATCATTTGGTTCCTTACCAAACTATCTTCACTACCTAATATTTGAGAAAAAACACTCTCTATTTTATCTCTTCCAACATCATTATAACCATATCCCGTAGTTCCTTCAAAATGATTAGTAGATATTTTATTATCCTGAAAAGCCTTTATAACTTTTAAACTATTATTAAAACATAAATCATCTATCACCTTAAATTGAGAAGATAATTCAGATTCACAATCATTAACTAATTTAGGCATATCCATTATTTAATCCCTCCATCAACTCTAATCACACTACCATTAATATAACTAGCCTTATCACTAGCAAGAAAACAAACCACACTAGCTACTTCCAAAGGCTCTCCAAAACGATTCATAATTATTTTATCTTTCTCATCCTTAATTATATCAGGATTCATACTTTTAACAGGATCTGTATTAATCCATCCAGGCGCGATAGCATTAACTCTTATATTAGGTAAAGAACTAGCTAAATTACGCGTTAATGATATTATCCCAGCCTTTGATGCATCGTAATCCATACTAAAAAGTTCATGACATTCATATGCATTATTAGAAGCTATATTAATAATGCTTCCTTTATGCATATATTTAGAAGCATATTTAGAAACTATAAATGTACCAACCAAATTAGTATCAATAACCTTTCTAAATTCATCCACACTCTTATTCTCTAAATAATTATCAATAGCAATACCAGCATTATTAACAACAATATCCAATCTATTAAACTTCGATTTAATAATTTGAAACATCTCCTTAACTTCATTTTCCTTTGATATATCGGCCTTAACAACAATACCTTCTACACCTAACTTATTAACTTCATCTAAAACATTTAGCGCTGAATCTTTACTATGATTATAATTAATAACTACATTACATCCCAATTTAGCTAACTCAATTACTATAGATCTACCTATACCCCTACTTGCACCAGTAACAAGTGCAACTTCACCTTTAAACATAAAATCAACTCCAACAAGATTATATAATATAAAGAAAAAAAAAGCTAGCATTAATAAACTATCCAACTTATTGGTTTCATTTCACTTCTAAATTCCCGTGTGAAAATTTATACTATTTACGTTTCTTTACACGTCATTAATTATTATATCTATATAATTACTTTTTCTATTTCTTTAATAGATAGTCCTGTATACTTAGATATTATATTTTTGTCTACTCCATCGTTAAGC
>CADBLY010000055.1 GCA_902795725.1 uncultured Erysipelotrichaceae bacterium | reverse complement strand
TCTTTACCTGGATTACCAAGTCCCACAACTAACTTCATAATTACACCTCCCCATGATATTCTTTATATATAACACTTTTAGATACCCTTCTATCTTTAGCTACTCTCTTAATAGCACTCATTACGTCAAGTCCTGCTTTAATATACATGTCAACTGTATCTTTTACACTTAATTCAGAAAAAACATTATCATTATTAGTACTACCTTCAACCACAATAACAAATTCTCCCTTTTCTGGTACGATATCAATTACATCACTAATTTTACCCCTGTAAACAGATTCAAACTTCTTAGATATTTCTCTAGATATACTAATATTTCTGTCACCAAATACATCTTGCATTAACTTTAAAGTACTCTTAATTCGATGAGGAGCCTCATAAAAAATTATTGTCTCTTCTTCGTTACTTATTTTTTCAAGTTCTTCTTTTCTCTTACTTTCTTTACTATTTAAAAAGCCATAAAATAAAAATGGCTGAGGAGCAAGACCAGATACCGTAAGCGCAGGTACAAAAGCAGTTGCTCCAGGTAAAGATACCACATTATATCCCTTATCCGTTACATATTTTACTGTTTTATATCCCGGATCACTTATAATTGGAGTTCCTCTGTCAGTTACTAAGGCAATATTCTTACCATCTTTTAGATATTCTAGCACCTTTTCTTTCAAATCTTCCTCATTATGATCATGTAGTGCTATAAGCTTTTTTGATATATCAAAATAATTAAGTAAATTAAGAGTAACTCTTGTATCTTCCGAAAAAATAACATCTACCTCTTTAAGTACATCAACAGCCCGATAAGTAATATCTCCCATATTACCGATTGGTGTTGGTACTAAATATAAAGTTGGACTACCATCATAACTATTTTGCATTATTATCACCATACATCTTTCTAACTTCATTTGTATAACTACCATCATCTTCATAGACAAATAAAGGATTCAATATCTTAAGACCAGATTTTCCATTTTTAACCCCTTCAATTAAGACTAAATCACTATTCTTCTTTCCATTTGGATAAACAAATCTAATCTTCTTCGGTTCAATATTATATTTCTTCATAAGAAATAATAACTCCATTAATCTCTCTGTTCTATGAACAAAAGCAACTCTTCCACCATTTTTAAGTAACTTTCTAGATATTTTTAGTACATCTTCAATATTAAGATATTTCTCATGCCTCGCAATCGATTTTATCTCATTATCATTAACAAATCTATCATCACTAGTATTAAAGTATGGAGGATTACTAACAATAACATCAAAAGAATCAGACTCAAAATAATTTGATATTTTCTTCGCATCATCATTAATTAAAGTAATCCGATTATCCATATTATTTTCTTTAACTGATTTAACACCAAGAGAATATATCTCTTTTTGAAGTTCAATTCCATATATTTTGGCTTTCGTTCTAAAAGAAAGAAGCATAGGCATAGGAGCATTACCCGTAGCTATATCCAAAATATTCTTATCTTTTAAATTAATAGTAACAAAATTAGCAAGAAGCACACTGTCTAGTGACATCTTAAAATAATCACTATCCTGATAAATAATCTTATCATCAAAATTAAGAAGCCTATTTCTTACTATCATCTTTTTCTCCAGTAATATTCTTATTTTCTTTCTTCATTTGGGTATATATATCATTTTCATAAGTTAAACAGCATAAAAGTCTTCCGCATACCCCATTAATTTTCGTAGGATTTAAAGCTAGTCCCTGATTCTTAGCCATATTAATTGATACCGTATCAAAATCCGTTAAAAAAGTGCTACAACATAAAAATCTACCACAAGGTCCAATTCCACCAACTTCTCTTGCTTTATCTCTAATACCAATCTGTCTAAGCTCTATTCTTGTCTTTAATTTAGATCCAAGTTCTCTCGCAAGTTCTCTAAAATCTACTCTCTCATCAGAAACAAATCTAAATAATAATAAACTCTTATCTAATGTATAATAAGTATCAATAATAGACATATTTAGTCCCATATCATTAATAAGTTCTTTACATTTTTTTAAAGCATTCTTTGCATCAGTTATATTTTTAAGATACTGCATATAATCTTTCTTTGTCGCGATTCTAATGACATTATCATATTTTTTCCTATTATCTTTATCATCTACAAAAGAAACAACTTTACCAAATTGAAGACCACGATCATCCTCAATAACCACGGTTAAATTTTTCTTTAAATTAAGACCATTACTATTATAATATAATAGTTTATTATTACTATCTATCTTAATACCAACAACACTCATCCTAATCACCACACATTTCTATAATAAATCTATCATAAGTTAAATTAATATTCAAATTAATCATAAAGTATGTCTTTATCCTACAACATATAGACACCTTTCTAATTAAATCTTCTAAACTATTCTTACTAGCAATACTACCTATTAATTCATTATTATCTTTAAAAAAATCTAGTGTTTTTAATGTCTTATACTTAATAACATCATAATAAAAATTAATAATAAGTTCCATTGCCATTATACATTCATCTCTATTTTTAAAATTATTATGCCATAACCTCTTTCCATATATAATAGTATCTAATTCACTAAATTCAAACTCTTTAATAAAAGATAAAACATTATTTATAAATAATTTTTTATTCTCATCATCTAACTTAGAGTTATAAAATAAATTATTAAAATTATCTAAAGTATTATCACTATAATTCTTTTTATTTAATCTAAGTACTTGACACCTTGATACTATGGTTGGAAGAACTAAAGATAGGTTGTCCACGATTAAAATAGCAATAATGTCATCAACAGGTTCCTCTAGAAACTTTAATATACTATTCGCGGTACTACTATTCATCCTATCAGCAGACTTAATAATATAAACTTTTTTCTTACCTTCAATTGCCTTTTTATTAAATTCTTCTTCTAATTCCAATACTTGATCTTTCTTAATCCAAAGACCATATGGTTCAATTACCTTAACATCTAAGTAATTACCATCATCTATTCTTTTAGATATATCATCTATATCAAATTCATTATCCATACAAACAATCATTTTAACAAATGACATAACTATATCATAAACATCTGAATTACCATTAGAATCAAACAAATAAGCATGAGATAACTTATTATTATTAATAGCATTCATAAGCATTCTATAAACAACAGGTTGTCCATCCATATATTTATCAAGCATTTATCTCACCCTCTTAAAAAACAAATAAAAATAACAAACAAAGTCCCATAATACCTGGAAATCCAAATAAACATATAAATAAAATCGTATATATATTAATAGGAATTGTAATACCAAGCGAAAAAACAATAACATTATAAGTATATATAAGTAGTACACTAACAATAAATCTTTTAATTAACCAAAATAATTTCTTAACCATTATTTCACCCTAGTAAAATATATGATTAAGAATAAATTAAATGTCTTTTCTTCCCTCTAATGCAAATTCCAAAGTCATTGGATCAATATATTCAATATCAGTACCCACAGGAATACCAGTAGCAATTCTTGTAACTCTAATACCATATGGTTCCACTATTTTCTTAATGTATTGCATTGTTGTCTCACCTTCAATTGAAGGTTTCAAAGTAAGAATAATCTCTTTAATAGTACCTTTTTTAATTCTATCAACAAGAGAATCCAAATTAATATCCTCTGGACCAACACCATCAAGTGGAGAAATAAGCTTGCCAAGAACATGATATTTACCATTATAAACATTTATCTTTTCAAATAAAGCAATATCCTTAGCCTTTTCTACTACAAAAACAATGTTATCACTTCTATCTTTATCTCTGCAAATAGAGCATACATTATCATCAGTAATATTACCACATATAGCGCACGTAGTAATTTTATCTCTAATATCTACTATCGCATCCGAAAAAGAAGTAAGTTTATCCTTATTAAAATTAATTAGTGAAAAAGCAAGTCTCTCCGCTGTCTTCTCCCCTATTCCAGGTAAATCCTTAAAACAATCTATAACATTCTTAATACTACTTGGATACATACTACATCAAACCATTAAACATTTGGCCATATTTACCAAACTTTTCATTCTTATCTTGTTCCATCTTATCAATTGCAGAGTTAACCGCTACTAAAAACATATCTTCAAGCATCTCTTTATCAAGAGAAGATAAATCCTCTTCATCAATAGACACAGATAGTAATTTTCCTTTACCACCTACAGTTACAGATACAATCTGTGACTTTCCTTCATAAACCTTACTTTCTAACTCACTTTGCGCCTTTTCTAAATCCTTTTGCATTTTTTTAGCTTGCATCATTAAATTTTGCATATTCATAACTATCATTCTCCTTTTCTATTTATATTCTATAATACTATCTCCAACTAAATTAATAAGTTCGTCAACTGGGGTAATCCCCTTTTCTTGTTCTTTCTTCTTCTTAGAATATTCAATCACCGTATATTTATTTCCATTCTTAATATTCATAACATAGTCTTTCTTCTTATCATTCCAATCACTACTAGTAAGAGCCACAACAAAAATATCATTATTATATATTTTACCTAGTAATTCTTCAACAAGTTCAAAATTTTCATTAATTCTATCAACAATTGAATGAATACTACTACTTAAAATCACATAATTGTCAGAACAAGCAACAATTGAAGTATCCTTAAGAAGACCCGCAGCTACTGAATACTTATCATCATAAATATACTCATCAACACACTTCCATTTATTCTTATATTCATTTAAAACATTTTTAGAAGCAAGTGCAAGTGTATTATTAATTCTAATATCAATATCTTTATCAGACAAACCATTTATTTTTCTATTAAAATTCGCTTTTTTAGATTCATCTGAAGACATATCAACAATTTTATCACCTAAATTATTATTTTTTTCACTATTATTTCCCAAAATTATTTCCCGGGAAATAATTTTATTAGAATTATTAACTTTATCCTCGCTAAAATCATTATTTTCCAAATCAGTATAATTAAATTTATCAGAAATTTTAAGTAAAGAAGTCATAAAAATAATAGAATCATGTGATGTTGTCTTAATATCATTTAAAACATTATATAAATTTTCAACAAATTCATAAATAAAAATATCATCACAGATTTTATTAACTTTCTCAATCGCCTTATTCTTAACTTCTATATTTGATAAAACCCCAGTATTGCGATATAAAAGAACATCTTTAAAAAAAACAATTAATTCTTCAATAAATTTATTAACAAAATTACCAGATTTTTCAAAGTCAGAAATATAATTAATAATATTAACCTTATCACCACTTACAATATAATTTATAAGATTAGCAATATCATCATAAGAAACAGAGCCATTTACTTTATAAACATCTTCAATTGAAATATTACTATTGCTATAGGCAATAAGTTGATCAAAAATATTAATTGCATCTCTCATACAACCATCAGATAACCTTGCGATCTCGTAAAAAACATCTAAAGAAGCATTTACTTTCTCATTATCCGCAATAAATTTAAGTCTATCAACAATTTTGTTATCATCAATCTTAGAAAATCTAAATTTTTGACATCTAGATGCAATCGTAAGAGGAATCTTATGAGGTTCAGTTGTAGCCAAAATAAATATAACATGACCAGGAGGTTCCTCAAGCGTTTTTAATAAC
>CADBLY010000054.1 GCA_902795725.1 uncultured Erysipelotrichaceae bacterium | reverse complement strand
TCCAATTTAATTGGTAACACTCAACACTGCAAATATTAAGTGTTCCTTTTTTATTATATGAAGTCTCCTTCATCTACATACATAGTACCATAAAATTATATTTTTTTCAACTCCTTCGCTACCACAATCTAAAAACCTTAGATTTACTAGATAATTTATAACCATTTTTTAAAAAAGTCCAAAAATAAGATGTAAAAACAAGATGTAAACAAGATGTAAAAAAAATAAAACCGCAGGATTCTGCGGTTAAATACACACTGGTAGCGACGGAGAGATTCGAACTCTCGACCCCACGGGTATGAACCGTGTGCTCTAGCCAACTGAGCTACATCGCTAAATTAAGCAACAAATACATTTTAACACGCTTCCCCTACTTTGTCAAATGCTTTTGCTTAATTTTTATATATTATTAATAATTTTTTAAAAATTCGTGTAAATTTAAAGCTACATTATGTGGTAATACATCTTCTAATTCACTAATAGATAGTTCTTTTAATCTTTTAACTGTTTTAAATCTCTTAAGTAATTCTTTACGTCTTTTTAATCCTATACCTTCAACATTATCTAATATACTAGCAATCGACCCCTTACTTCTAATTTGTTTATGATAATTAATTGTAAAACTATGAACTTCATCTTGCATCCTTTCTAATAAATAGAATAAATTACTTCTTTTATCTATGTCTATTTCTTTAATTGGATCAAATGCTAATAATTTGCTAGTTGCATGATGATCATCCTTTTTTAATCCAACTACTGGTATATCTAAACCAAGTGATTCTATTACTTCCCTAGCTACATTAATCTGACCAATTCCCCCATCAACAATAATTAAATCAGGCTTTTTTAAATTATCTTTTAAAACTCTAAAATATCTTCTATATATTACTTCACGCATAGTTCCATAATCATCATTCTTATCTATACTAATTTTAAATTTACGATAATCATTCTTTGAAGGTCTACCATCTTTAAAAACTACCATTCCTGATACATTATAAGTACCAAATAAGTGAGCATTATCGAATAATTCAATATGATATAAACTATCCATCTTCAATATTTTTCTTAATTCTTCATTAGCATCTATAGTCTTTGCTTCATCTCTTTTAATAAGTTCAAATTTCTCATTGAGAGTAATTTTAGCGTTATCACTTGCCATATCTATAAGTTTCTTTTTTTCACCCTTAATAGGAATTTTCACACTGATATCCAAGTACTCATTTAATAGTTTATCGTCTACTATTGATGGTACAAGTATCTCCTTAGGCTTTAAAACATCTTTAGAATAAAATGAAGCAATATAACGTGTTAATTCAGACGCTTCATCATCAATTAAAGGAAATACTTTAAAATGCCTTTCAACAATCTTAGCATTTCTAATAAAAAACACTTGAACACTCATATAACCATTAGATACATAATATCCAAATATATCACGATTAGTATTATCTTTTAATTCAACTTGTTGATGAGCTAAAGTTATATTAATATAATCAAGCAATTCCTTTAACTCTTTTGCTTTTTCATAATGCATCATTGATGCTTCTAACTTCATCTCATTATTAATTTTATTAGTAATTAAAGTATGATCTCCATTTAAAAATCTAATTATATCATCTTTCATTTTATCAATAAGAGCTTTATCTACATTATGTGTACAATATCCTAAACACTGACCAATATGATAATATAGACAAGGTTTCTTTTCATATGTACTACACTTTCTTAAAGGATACATTCTATTAAGTAAATTAACCGTTTTTCTAGCTGCATAAACATTAGGATATGGTCCATACAAGTGTTTATAATGTCTTTTACGATTAATGTTTCTAACAACACTTAATTTAGGTACATCTGTATCACTTAATTCAATATAAGGATAACTCTTATCATCTCTTAATAAAATATTATATTTGGGATCATACTTTTTAATTAAATTCATCTCAAGTATCAAAGATTCAACTTCACTATTAACTACAATATATTCAAAATCAACTATTTCACTAACAAGTTTAGCTGTTTTACCAGTATGAGTACGATTAAAATAAGAATTAACTCTTCTTTTTAAATTCTTAGCCTTACCAACATATATAATAATACCATCTTTATTTTTCATTAAGTAGCACCCAGGATCAGTAGGTAATAAAGATAACTTATCTTTCATATTTTTCACCACCCATTAAACTTATTATAAGAACTAAAAATGTATTTATCAAAAATATTTTCTACTTCACAACATAAACTAATGCAATACTTAAATACTTCTTTTAGTTTTTTTTCTGAAATATATTTTTTAATATAATTACTATATAATTATAAATAAATCTATAGAAAAAGCAAGCTTTAATTAGCTTGTTATAACAAAACCTTAATAATAATTATTTTAAATGTTTATTTTTTCCATTTAAAAGCGAAATGATAGAACCAACTTTACTACCCTTATAATTTCCTAATGATACTTTTTTATCTGCTCTAGACATGACCCTACCTTCTAAATACTTAGATTTAGATAAAGATACTAATCCAATCTTACCCCTGCTGGTAGATAAATATAAAATTCTCTTTTGTTCATCTGTTAAATTTTCAATTAAGTCATAGTTTATTAACTCAGCATTATTATTAGTATCATTAAATCTATCAACAGGTAAAGGATACATATGATGAAGTATTCCATCAATTATTTTTCTTGATTCTCTTTCATTTTTAAAATACTGCGGATACCAATTTATAACATTAATAACAGCTTCTAAAGGATGTCTAAAACCATGTTTATTCAAAAACTTTGTATTATAACCATTATTCTGCCATGGTTCAGTATACAAATCATGAAACATTGCTATTTTTAAAGCAATAGAAATATCATAATTATTTTTATTTTTATACTTTCTAGATAAAATATAAGTCATAATTGCATCTTCTATAATATGTTGTCCCAAAGTAACCCTATCATGATGATAAAAAGGCTTTTCACACCTTTTTATAAATTCAGTATGAGAATAAATATCTTTTATAATAATATCTATTTCTCTTTTTTCTTCTTCAGTTAAATGATATTTATTATAAATCTTTTCAATATCAAAATTATTCACGCTCAAAGTCTTCCTTACGAGCTAAAACTTTCTGATAACTAGTATTAAAATCAATAGCTACTTTTCTATAATCACATAGATTATCATCGCCAATATTATCTTCAATACTATCATCAAACAACTCTCTAGGCATTAAAAATTCTCTCGCAAATAAATAAATAGCTAATAAATCTTCCTTATTTCTATACTTAAAATCATTAATAAAATTATAATATCTAAATCTTATAATTCTATAACACGATAGATTGTCAAAGGCAAAAAGTCTTATTGCAATACCTTGTAATAGTGTAATAATTTTATCTTCCTGAGCAATATCATCAGAAATATTAATATCAAATGTTCCATCTTTTTTCTTTTGAAAATAAGAAACATGATTATTATTAAATGAAAGATGTCCTTCATACATATTTATCATATAAGATAAAACATTATAATCCAACTTTTTTGTATCAGAATTAATAATACCTTCATCAACAAGTTTTGTACGTAAATCTCTCGCACTCATAATTGCTTTTAATTCAATATCAGTCATATTCTCTCCTATATTTCTTGCATTACTACTATTATCATTGGTCTACATTGTGTCTCATGATAATAATATTTTCCTAATTTTTCTCTTATGTTTAATTTAATCTTTAAATAATCTACATAGCTTCCCTTAATATTTTCTTTCATAACTTCCAAACAAATTTTTTCTGATTCTTTTAACATATCAATATTATCCTTTACAAAAATGAATCCCTTAGTAACAATATGTGGTTCAGATAATATTTCCTTTGTTTTCTTATCCAAAGTAGCCGTAACCACAACAATTCCATTTTCACTTAGAAGTTCTCTATCCTTAAGAACTAAATCTCCAACATCATTAGAACTAGTACCATCAATTAATACATCATCCGTTTTAATAACTTCATCACTATTTACTAATTTACCATTATCAAACTCTACAACCATACCATTTAACTTTAATAAAATATTGTCATCATTATACCCAATTCTTTTAGCCGCATTAGCATTTTCAACTTGATGACGATATTCACCAGTAACAGGGAAATAGTACTTAGGTTGCATTAAATTTAACATCATCAACAAATCCTCTTCAGAAGCATGTGGTGATAAAAAGTGTTTAGAAAGTATTACTAAATTAGAACCAACTTTTGCAATGCTATTAAATATTTTAGTTGATGTAAGTTCATTACCTTCATATATAGGGGATGCAATAACAACCGTATCTTCTTCTTTTAAATTAATAAATTTATCACTACCACGTAATATCCTTTTTAAAGAAGAATAAGGTTTTTCTCTTTCATTAGAAACAATAACAATAATTCCTTCTTCATTTACATTATGGATATTTTTAATACGTTCTTTATCAAATTTAATCAATTTCATATCAATTGCCTTAATAATTATTTCTTCTAAATCTTTACCCATAATAACTACATTACGATTGGTATTTGATATTTCTGTAAACAATTCTTGAATACGATATATTTGTGTTTCAAAAATATTCAAAAGTATTCTTCCAGGATTTTTTGATAAAGCTTCTCTTAAAACACCTCTAGCTCGATGATGTGGTGAAGTAAATCCCTTTAAATCAGCATATCTACTTTCAGCCATTAAACATAAAACTCCCTGTTTTCCTACATAAGCTAGTTTTCCTATATCTGTTTTATATGGCCCCGTCATAGTAGGATCAAAAACAAAATTACCCGTAAATACAATTCCGCCATCATCTGTATTTAAAACATACAAATAAGAATCAGGTAACGAATGTGAAACTGGAATAGCAAAAATACTATTCTTACCAACTTTAATATTTTGATTAGCCTTTATTTCTACTAAATTATTATTAATATTTTTATCTCTAATATTTTGTTTAATAATTTCCAAAGTAAATTTACCAGCATATATTTTTAAATCAGGTAAAGCACTTAAAATATCTTCTAAAGCTCCAATTTGTTCATCATGTCCATGTGTAATAAAACAACCTTTAATACGTTCTTTATTCTCAATTAAATAATCATAATTAGGAATAATATAATCAATACCAAGTAGATCATCTGATGCATATTTTAATCCAGCTTCAAATATATATAATTCATTATCAACATCAACAACATACATATTTTTACCTATTTCATTCAATCCACCTAAAGCAAATATTTTTATTTTACTCATCTTCTACCTCCTTTCTTTTATTCATTAAAATTATACCACAGTCATTAACTTAATGCAAAAAAAGAGAGCCAAAAGCTCTCAATCTATATTAAACACTAACACGTGTTAGTGTCTCAGTAAGACAAGTAATAATTACTTGTCTATATATCAATGTCACATTATTTTTATCAATCTATTTATAATATATTCAAATAAAATAATAATATGCATTAATATCATAAATTTTTTAAAATTTATTAAACCAATAGCTCACAACATCTTAATTTGTATTTTATATTGAACAGCAATAAATCAATATGGTGATTCCTATCACCTATTTTAATCTTATATTCACTACCAATAAAACTAAATGAATTACCAAGTTCTTTCATAAATGATTCAATGTCCTCTAATATTAGATGATGTAGTGCTTTTTCAGTAATTATTTCTATATTATTTTTGTTTTTAATTAAAATAGGATTAGGTACTAAATCTTTTACTTCTATTTTTTCGTTATATATTAACTTATTTTTAGTTTCAATTGGTAATCTTTCATATTCATTACTTTTTATTATTTCCTCTAACTGTCTTTTTGATAAATTTCTATTTGTAACTTGCTTAATATAGTAACTGATTGCATTATAATCTTTTAATGAAAGGAGCACTAAATAATGAGTCCATGTCAATTGTGTCACCAGTGGTGACACTTTTTCATCATTAAATATATTATAGAATTGTTTCATTCTAAATAAAGTCCTTCTGTTATATTTTTTACCAACTTCTACAATTAATTTCTTGGAATATTCTTCTATTAT
>CADBLY010000053.1 GCA_902795725.1 uncultured Erysipelotrichaceae bacterium | reverse complement strand
TTATCATTTAATATTGTCTAATTGAATTGACATTTTCTATAATTACTACTCATTATTCCCCATAAAAATCGTATCACCTGCTTTTACGGTATATGTTTGATTCACTTTATCACCTCGATAAAGTATATGTTTTAAGTTATAAAATAGCATAAAAAGGAACTATAGTTCATTTTAGAATAATTCATTCCTTGATTTTTAGATAAGCACAACTCTTAATGTTTAAATTTATTAGAAATTGCTTCTCTATATTCTAAATTAATTTTTTCCATTAAAAAATCTCACTTCTTTTTGTCCAAAAAATGAGATTTGTTATATATCATATGGCGTCCCAGAGAGGATTCGAACCTCCGACACCAACCTTAGGAGGGTTGTGCTCTATCCAGCTGAGCTACTAGGACATAATCAAATTATAACATAATATAAAGAAAAATAGTAGCTACTTTTGGTATCTACTATAAAATTTATCAATTTGGTTTTTTCTTTTTAATTGATATGAAGAATGATATTCTTCTTTTTTTATGTATAATTCATTGCATATATCAGGATAACTAGCTGGCGCAGGATCAATATAAATAATATCTTTAGTTCCCGGCATTACTTTGATACGGATATAGTTTAGTGTTTCATTTTTAGTTTCATCTATTGCATAGTTATCATATCTAAAATAATATGTGTCTAATGATCTAAGATATTTTGATCTTTCAGCTTTTTCTAAACTATTTATTATTGAATCTACTAAAGATGGATAATCAATATTAGGATTAATTATAATATTCTTTTTTCTATAATGTTCTATTGAGTTTTCAATATTATTATAGAAGCATGTTTCATCATAATTTACTATTTGATTCAATACATAGTTGTTTTTTTCAAAGTCCAGTAAATGAATATCCATTCCTAACTTTTTCATAAGAACAACTTCATATAAGCGATAATCTTTTAATTTGTTTTCTTTTGCATTTTCCATAAAATCATCTAATAGATCAAAGGCTTTTTGATAACTGTGTATATAATAGTAGCACTCAAAGAGAGTTGATCTAATAGAACTTTTATTTGCTTGTTTTAAAGCATTATTTAAATAATCAATATTTGTTTGATCATCACCTAAAATATGATTTAATAAAACTATTCTATTATTTAATTCCCAAAATCTAGGAAATCTTTTTAAAAGTTTAAATGCTTCTCTTCGCGCTTCATCATATTTCTTTCTATATATTAGATTATCTATACTTTGAAGTTGCTTATTTGATTTTTCTTTAATAAGCATTTTTTCTTCCCAAGTCATATTTCACCACCAAAAAAATAAGCCTTGTGACTTATTTTAACATATTTAATAATAATAGTAAATATAAATTAGCTGCATAACCTAATTTGTGGCTAGCTTTTTTACCAAATTCAAATGTTCCTAGAATTTTATCAACACTACTTACAATCCAACTTTCAGCATATTTAGGTACTTTTATATCAACAGGAAACATATGGGATCTGATAATATCTTCTTCAATCTTACTAATTTCAAAATGCTTTTTAGCATTTTCTACAGCTAGTTTAGGGTGTTCAATGGTGTATAATTTAACTTTTTCAATAGCTTTATCATGGTAGATGGTACGATCAGAAAAGAAATCATGAAGTAATCCACCTCTTGCTACGTCTTCCCTTTTTAATTTAAGTAACTTAGCTATTTTATACGAATAATATGACACTTTTAAACAGTGATTATAACGAGTTGTATTGTGATGTTTAATGTCATTCATTTTTTTATATTCATCATGATCTAATATATCTTGAACAATCGATAAATATTCTTTATCAACTATTTTTTTCAACTGCACTCACCTCATTTAGCACTTCCTAATTATATCACAGATATAAAAGATGCGCAAATTCTTATTCAATTGTTAAATTACCGTTACTTGGTTGAATTTGTATAAAGGTATTACCATCATTAACCGTTATTTCTTCACCATTTTTATAACGATATATTGTTTGACTTTCTCTTGATGTTTTTTCCCAAGTTATTGGTACGGCATAACCATTGGATATAAAATATCCTTCTCCATTACCTATATTATTAATATCTTGGCGATTTTTTTCATCACCACTTATGGTATAATTTGATACTTTATAAGTTATAATATTTTTAACACTATATTGTTCATTAAAGTTATTGGTATGCGCTATACCATTTTGATATCTTTTATATACTTTATTTTGACTATCATATTCATAACCCGTAGATTTTGAATGTGAATATACAATATCAATTTTATTCGCTACTATGCTTCCTTCAAATTTACTTAAATCAATGTCATCAGCTGAGTATTTAAGTAATAGCTTTTTATTACTAGTTTTACTATAATTAAATGTATCTATTGCTTCTTCTATTTTATCGGTACTTGTAAAAGCAGTATGCTCTCTTGATAAAGGCAAGGATGTATCTCTAATATAACCTTTACTATAGGTTAAAAAATTAATGTTGTTTACACCTAGAGATTTCATATCAGATTGAGCTTTCGGGCTCCATCCAAAATGAACATAGATAGCATCATTTTCTAATGCATAATCTAAAAAGTAATGACGAGAACTACGAACAGATCCAATTCGATCTAAGTTTTTATCTTTAAAGACAGCCATTAATCTAGTATAACCACCTTCAACAATTATTTCATATACTAAATAAGCATTTTCAATACCACTTTGGTATCCCCAGACATTGGATACATTATTAATCATAACGGCATATGGTCTAGTATTACTGTTTAAATCAACAATTTGAACGGTTTTTTCTTCTTTAACAATTTTCTTTTTTACTTTCTTCTTTTTTACTGGTTCTTCCTTACTTGGTCTTAAGAAAATAAAGAGTCCTACTGACAGTATAATCAATAAAATAATAATCGCACATAATATTATCCTAATTTTTTTTCGTTTCATACAATCACTACCTTTTCTTAATTATATCAAAAAGATGAAAAAAAGGAAGTAATTTTTTTCATTTTAATTACTTCACTGTAAAATAGTGTCAATTACTTTAGTGGCAATTATTTGATATTCATCATATCTTTTTTCAACTTTGCCTTCTAGTACTATTATATTATTTCTTAATAAATTATATTCTTTATATATTTTTGGAAAGAATACAATATCTATTTTATTAGCTTCATCTGATCCTGTAACAAAGGCCATTGTCTCACCTTTTTTTGTTTTTATTTCTTTTATTCTTTCAATTAGAACAACAATTCTTACTTGTTTATTAAAATACTGTCCAATATCTTCTAAAAGAACAATGTTGTCGTATTTATCACGAATATTAGATACAGGATTATCTGTTATATAAATGGATAGATATTCATATTCAATCATCATTAATTCTTTTTTAGTATATTCATTTACAATTTCTAATTCTGGTTTAAAAACATATTCACTATCTAAATCTTTAATTAATTCACCATAGTTTACTATAGCATCTAAATTATGAATTAATGTTTTTCTATTAATACCAAAAGAATCAAAACATCCAACATATATTAAAGATTCTAAGACTTTTTTATTGATGTTTTTACCATATGATTTTTTAATAAAATCATAGATATCTTGGTATTCTTCTTGTCTAGTATCTATAATTTTTTGAGCAGTAATAGTATTTATGCCTTTAATATGGTTTAAAGGAAATCTAATGTTGGATCCTTCGATGGTATAATTTAAGCTACTTTTATTAATATCTGGACATAAAATATCAATACCATATTTTTTAGCTTCATAGACATATTTTTTTATTTTATTTGTGTCTCCTTGTTCCATAGATAATAGTTCGGTAATAAAATATTCTGGATAATATGCTTTTAAATAAGCCATTTTATAGGCTATAATAGAGTATCCAACAGAATGAGATTTATTGAAACCATATTCAGCAAATTTCATCATTAAATCATATATTTTATTTACTAAGTCTTTACTATAACCTTTTGTAATACTCCTTTGGATAAATTTTTCTCTTTCATTAATAAGAATCTCTTTTTTCTTTTTACTCATGGCTTTTCTTAAGACATCGGCTTCTGCTAAAGTATAACCTGCTAACTGATTAGCTATTTGCATTATTTGTTCTTGATAGATAATAATACCATAGGTTGATTTTAAGATAGGTTCTAGTGATGGATGATAGTATTCAATTTTTTCTTTACCATATTTTCTATTTATATAGCTAGGAATATTTTTCATTGGTCCTGGTCTAAACAACGCAATAGCAGCAAAGATATCTTCTAATGTACTTGGTCTTAATTGTTTTAAGAAATTAATCATACCTGATGATTCAAATTGAAAAATACCAATAGTATCAGCTCTTTTAAATATATCTAAGGCTTTTAGATCATTTAATGGAATATTTTCAAAGGTTATATTAGTCTTTTTATGCTTATTTATATTATCTATTATGTTATGAATAGTGGTTAAATATTTTATGGCTAAAAAGTCCATCTTGAGAAGGCCTATATCTTCTAGATAAGTCATATCATAACCACTTGTGTAGAAATCATTATGACTTTTGGTGAGTGGTATAACATTATCTAAATCATTATTAGACATAATAATACCTGCAGCATGAATAGTTGTATGACGTTTTAATCCTTCAAAGTGATATGCTAAATTGTACATATTTAATAATTCTTGATGGCGATTTAAGTATTCTCTTAATCTAGGATACTTATTATAATTATCTTTTAATGAATAATTAGAATCAACTAATTTAGC
This sequence comes from uncultured Erysipelotrichaceae bacterium, assembly GCA_902795725.1. GTDB lineage: Bacteria > Bacillota_I > Bacilli_A > RF39 > UBA660 > RUG12438. Next base: position 5,206 of record CADBLY010000053.1, on the reverse strand, counting down.
CACATTATCAACTAGTTTTAAATCAATATTTAAAGCTCTAGCTGTATCTCTGATAGCTTGTTTAGCAGCTAAAGTTCCAAAGGCAATAATTGGTGCGACTTTTTTAATACCATATTTATTTATACAGTAATTGATTACTTGATCACGTTTATTATGTTCAAAATCGATATCAATATCAGGCATACTTATACGTTCGGGATTTAAAAATCTTTCAAAGATTAAATCATATTTTAAAGGATCAACATCAGTTATATTTAAACAGTAAGATACTAGGGAACCTACCGCACTTCCCCTTCCACTTCCAACAATAATATTGTTTTCTTTGGCATAATTTACATAATCAGATACAATAAGGAAATAATCACTAAATCCCATATTGTTGATAACTTCTAGTTCATATTTTAAACGTCTTTGATAATTAATGGATATAGTATTACCAAACTTTTTTTTCAATCCTTCTACACATTTCTTTTTTAAATAACTATAACTATCTATATTTAATTCATTAACAAATTTAGGCATTAAATCTTGATGGAAAGGTATCTCTATATTACACATTTGATTAATTTTTTTGTTATTTTCATCATCAATATTTAATTTTAAATAATTATCACTATAATCAGTTTCAATAAAGTTAATAGTCACACCATCTTTAATAGCTTCTAGATATTTTAAATATATACATTCTTCTTTTTTTAGAACAAGTATTTCATTCATATATACTTTTTCAACAGTTATTTTTTCTTTTTCTTGTTCATTTTTATAAGAAACAAAGATATCTTCATAAATATCTTTTAGGCTATCATATAAATTAATACTTCCATATGGTATGATAGCTATTAAATATTTGTAATGCTTTTGCAAATCATCTATTAAAAGCTCTTTATCACTCATCAAAGTAGTAAGTTTAATAAGGTTTTGATAACCTTGATAGTTTTTTGCATACAAAATAATTTTTAAATTACTAATCTTAATTTCTAAACCAATAATAGGTTTAATATTATTATTTATGCACATTTTATAAAAATCCATTGCACCATACATATTGTTATCGGTAATGGTTAGGGAGGTTAGATTATGTTCTTTAGCAAACAAAATTAGATCAGGTATTTTAATCATACTTGATTGTAAATAATTATCAGTTTTTATATTTAAAGGTACATACATACTATCCCTCCTACATATATTTTACTAAGAATATATACAATTTGCAATAAATATTTGACTTATTTGGGGAAATGTGTTAATATTTTATAGCGAGGAAAAACTAATGTTAGGAGGAATACTATGGCAAAGAAATCAACTGAAAAGAAACCATTATTTGGAAATAGAAGATCACACTCTCTAAGAGCAACTAGACATGCTCAAAAACCAAACTTACAAGTAGTTACTTTAGAGGATGGTAGTAAAGTTAGAATGAGTGCGAGAGAAAAAAGAACTTTAGAAAAGAAAGCTGCTTAATCGATATTATTATCGATTTTTTTATAGAAAAACAAAATAGAGCATTATCCTATTTTGTTTTTTGTTTATTTTTCTTTTTAGCTACATATTTATCATATCTTGATAAATTAGTCTCTTTACCAAATAAAATACGTCTAAAGTAACCAAAAGAATTAAATCTTACTCTTCTTAGAATATCTGATATATTGAATTTATGTGTTTTTAATTCTTCATTAATTTTATCTTGTTCAGCAAAAATTTCTGCCTTTTCTTCTTTTTTATAATCGTTGCTTTTCATTCTTAAAGTACATTCTTCAATTGCTTCCCCCAGTGTTATTTTACCACCACTAGTTTTTTTAACATCCATAGAGTACTCTAATTCATCATGACGTTTATGAAGTCTTTCTTCTTCTTCTGTTATTGAGTTTAGGCTATCTTCTAGTTCTTTTTTCTTTTGCATTAATGTATCATATTTATCAATTGAATCTTGTGGTAGTGTTGTATGATGTTCTTCAACTGGAAGTGTTGAAACACTTACTTCACTTTCTTTTAATTCTTTTGTTTCTTTATTTTCTAAAGGAATATTTTCATCAATCATTTTTATTAATTGTCTAATTGCTGCTTTATCATTTAAAATTAACATTGATACATCTTTTGTCGATAAATTACTGGCTTCTTTTAGATTTGTTTTAAACTGTCTTATTTTATCATTGACAATGTTATTTTGTATTTCTATTTCTTTAAATCTTTTAGCATCAACTATCCCTTTTAATATAAATATAGTGTCACTATTATATAAAACCTTATTGATACGATCATTTAATTCTATATTATGATATTCTATATTTTGATATATATCAATATTTCTTTCAAGATTAGCATAGAATTTCACTAATAAATCTAGATAATTGCGATATTTTAGTAATGATTCAAATATTACATTGGGTTTTTTATTATATTCTTTTTTCGTTGCTTTAATAAAGTCATCAGTTATTTTTAAATCATCTTCAATATTTTTAGAATACATAGTCATATTTGATATTTTTATTTCATCTTGATTATTTAATTCAATTTGATTAAACATATCATCAAAGACATTAATTTCATTTACAAGAGCATCATAAATAGCACTGTTAAGTTCTTTAGATGACATATCTTCACACATATCATTTAATAAACCTGCGATGGTATTAAACTGTTCTTTTAAAGAATCTATAGTTATATTTTCAGATAAATATTTATTTAACCAAGATGTATGAAAATCAAAAGATATAATATTATAATTATTACGAGCTGTAATAATACCACTTTTAGCATTTTTAATATCTTTTGGTTCAGCATAGGTATCGCTCATAACTTCCTTTAATTTATTAATTCTTTCTAAAGGATGATTAATATAAAGTTCTTTTATTTGTTTAATTCTTTCACTAAAATCCATAACATCACCTCTTATCTTACATATATATTGTAACACGTTTTTAAAAAAAATCCAACATATATTCGACATTTTTTGATAAAGAAAAACGAACTGTAACAGTTCAAATGTTAATATGGATGTCTAATTATATTGATTTTTATGAATGATTAAAGCTATAAAAAACTGAGTGTAGTACTATATTAAGGATAAATTGATATAATCGTATAAAAATATGGGTCACTTGATTGAACTAGTATTCCTATTTTTTCTTACTATGTCTAGTCTTAATATTATTTCCCCTTTATAATCCATTCTCCATCTCTTTTTCCGTTCTTTCTTTCAATCAACCCTTTTTTCTGCATTTCAGACATGTATTTTTTTACTGTTCTTACTGATTTATTAATCCTAGTAGCAATTTCATCTTGTTTAATTGATGAATTAGCTTTAATAATATTTAAGATTGCTTGTTCTTCTAGTGATTGATGGTTTACATTAGAATTAATTGCTTCAATATGCTCTTTATAGTCAATATGCATATATCTATTCTTTAATTCATATTTAGTATTAGTTAATAAATTATCGAAAAACTTTTCAAGAAACGAAATATCTTCAAATACATTCTTTTCATAATTTTTATAATTAGCTCTAACTAATGCATTTCTAAAATACCACGCATTATCTGCAAATACTTGTGTCTTAACATTAAAACCAAAAGTTCTTAAATATTTAATTAAGAACACAGCCGTTGTTCTTGTATTACCCTCACAAAAAGGATGAACTTGCCATATATTTGAAACAAATCTACATAAATGTTTAATGGATTCATCAAGGCTTAAATCTTTGTATGAAAATTCTTTTTCTTGATTAAAATCATATTCAATAGTATCTTTTAAAGTTTCATATGATGAATAAGTAACAGTGTCATCATTTAATATCCATTCTTTTTTTATAAAATTATAATTTCTATATTTCCCTGCATCATCATATATTCCTGTAAATAGTCTTTTATGAATACTTAACATTTCAGTTGGAGAAAAATTAAAAGCTTTTTCACTTAATATTTCAGTAATACGTACGGAAACTTTATCAGCTTCTTCAGTATTCTCTTCTTTTTTTCTCTCATTTGATTGTTCATAATAATTATTAATTCTTTTCTTTGCTTCATCAATACTAATATTGCCTTCGATGTGCTCTTTAGCAGTATCTAGTAGGTATTCTGAAGGTTTTAATCCATCAACATCTTGAAGACCTATAGCAGTTTCCCATGTTTTTGCTTTTTCCTTTTTTTCTGGTTCTCCTTGTTTAATGTATTCAGATAATTCTAAAGTCCATTTATCATTACTCATAGTATCGCCTCTAACAGTATATATTGTACCATATTTTTGCATATTAATCTAGGATAAAGTGCAAAAATTGCACTTTGAATTTTTGCTATTGCACTTTACAATTATTCTATTTAATAGCATTATAAGTATGCTAAATGTCCTAAATCAAGATGTAAAAAAATAAAAAGCATTGAAAATCAACGCTTTATCGGTCATTTGGAGGGCCCGACCGGAAGAATTATATGTATTTTTATTAATATTTATAGCTATAAAAAGCCTTATATTTCAACAATTTTGAATATAATTAAATAATTATAAAACTAAATAATTAAAAAAATAAGATGTAAATCAAGATGTAAAAACTGATTAAACAAAGACTACATTTTTGTAGCACTATAATAAAGATAAATTGATATAATCGTATAAAAAAGAATATGGGCCACTTGATCCATATTCTTTTATTGTTTTCAAAGCTAATTAAATTCCTAAACTATTTTAACACATAATAAGTGTTTTTACCATTTCCTTTTTTCAAAATCATATTTTCTTTTATCATTTCGGATAATATAATTTTCGATCTAGCAGATGAAATATCAAATAACATATCAACTGTTTCTCTTTTGATTTTTCCATATTGCTCTAAATATTTTACAATTTTTTCTTTTTGTGGTAAATCATCAACAATTATATTTTTTACTTCTGGTTTATAATTTATATTAGGTAGTGTCACCTTAAAAGTATTATCTGTTACTGCAAAAGTTGGTTTTAAATTAAATTGGTCATATATATTTAACATTCGTCCTATACCTGTTCCATAGCTTTCAACATATTTTAATCTATAAAAAATATTAGCTAAATTCTTATTTCTAGGTTGTGATATACTACCACTAATTATATCTTCTAATGTAATACCAGAAACTAAACCGCCTAATGAAGCAACTTCAATTCTATTATCAAAAATTGAGATTAATATACTTCCTGAAAAGTTATAATTACGATGGATTATAGCATTTAAAATAGATTC
>CADBLY010000052.1 GCA_902795725.1 uncultured Erysipelotrichaceae bacterium | reverse complement strand
GCCTTCAATAAACTATGCGGATAATTATCCATTAAATAATCTAAATTTGGATGATCAGCTTGATTAAAAGCATTCCCCTTAATATTATTATTAATACCTACCCCATCCATAATAACAAGCATCATCTTATTCATTTTATCATCCACTTTCTTTCTATATATATTTTAGCACACATTTTAATGTAACACAAAAAAAATCATATAAATATTAACTATTTAAAATGATTTTTCTTATATTTTTTTATCATTCTAAGAGCATCATTGTGTGAAATATATCCGTCACTTTTATTATCATCAGTCATATACATATTCACACTATAAGTTAAAACATTATCCGTTTTCTTATATTCAATTACATCTCTATCATATATAGAATATACATATCTGTTATTATTCATAATTCGATCTGGAGAAACATCATATCCAACTCTGACACAATTATCATCAACAAATAATTGTAACTTAGAATCAGGAATATAAACAAAATCTTCATTACAAGAATATAACTCCCTTACATAATGATTATTAACAATATTATCAAGATTAGAAGAAAAAGCCAAATCAACAACATCTTTGCTATTATCAATTAAAGATATATCTATATTTTCATCAGCCAGTGCATCTTTAAGAGAAAAAACCTGTAATTCACATAGAAATTTCTTATTAAAGGAATGCTTTTTCATACTATAATCAAAACTACCATTATTTAAACAAATATATCCAATAATCTTATTATCTTTTATAGAAGTAAACTCATAATCATCATTATCAGATATTCTTCTTGTACAAATATAATTTTTACCACCATCAGTTACAATATAATAATCATCCTTAGAACTCTCACATCCACTTAAAACCATTGAACCACTAATTAAAGACAAAGAACAAATTATGCTCTTTAAAAACAATAAAACTTCCTTTTTATGCTTAATATTCATATATATTATTCATCTTCTTTCCAAACACAGACAATATTTTACCACATCCGAAAAAAAAAGCAACACTATTTTAAACAAAATCCATTATTATAAATATTTCTAAACCATATAATATTATGAAGGAGGGAAATATGACAAAACAATTTGGAATAGATATAAGTAAATATCAAAAAGGAATAAGCTTTAATGAAATAAAAAATGAAGGAATAAACTTTATTATTATTCGTGGTGGATATACCGGTTCAGCAGCTAAAAATCATAACAAAGATGAAAATTATGAAACATTTTATAAAGAAGCTAAAGAACACAACATCAATGTTGGTGTCTATTACTATTCAAGAGCAACTGACTATGCAGAAGGAAAAGATGAAGCATACTTTTTATATGAACAATGTTTAAAAAATAGAGAATTTGAATATCCAATTTATATTGATGTAGAAGACAATATCTACCAAGCTAAAGCCGGCAAAGAATGCGTTACCGAAGCAATTAAAGGATTCTGTGAAACACTAGAAAAACTAGGTTACTATGTAGGAATATATTCCAATATTAACGGTTTTAATACCCTAATGCACACCGAAAAACTAAAAAGATATGATAAATGGGTAGCTAGATGGGGAAAAACAAGACCAACTTACCCCGAAGGTGGAATATGGCAATTTGGTGGGGAAACAAATATGATAAGAACCAATAAAATAGCTGGTATGGTATGTGATCAAGACTATTCTTATAAAAATTATCCAGAAATAATGCAACAGAAAGGATTAAATGGATTCCATAAAGAAAATAATAATTATATAATATATACTGTAAAAAAAGGTGATACTCTATCTAAAATAGCTAAAGAATTTAATACAACTTATCAAAAAATAGCCAAAGACAATAATATATCTAACCCTAATTTAATATACCCTAATCAACAACTAAAAATATATATATAAAAACTAAGCCAAGCTTAGTTTTTTCCCTTTTCTCCATATTTTTCTATATAGTAATCCCTTAACTCTTTAAAACGTTGATAATGTACAACTTCTCTTTGCCTTAAAAAAGATAAAGGTGCAAGCAAATCTGGATCACTAGTCAAATTCATTAAATACTCATAAGTAGATCTAGCCCTTTGTTCAGCAGCCATATCACTCTCTAAATCACTTCGCCAATCACCCTTCGTATCAATATAGGCTGCACTAAAAGGAACTCCATTCGCATTAACTGGAAATATCCCATGATCAGAATATACATAATTACTAGTTAAACCATATCTTTCCAACTCTTCTAAAGTAGCACCCTTCATTAACTGTGTAACCATTGAAGCAATCATCTCAACATGAGCTAACTCCTCCGTACCAATATCATTAAGTAAGGCATATCCTCTTTCATCAGGCATACTATATCTTTGATTTAAATAACGCATTGAAGCAGCAAATTCTCCATCACCACCACCATATTGTTCTAATAACAATTTAGCCATCTTTAAATCCTTTTTCTTAACATCAACTGGATACTGTAACTTTTTAACATACTTCCACATACTAACCTCCTATCCTTCCCATGGCCATGGTTCATCGATCCAACCCCATGGATAATTATTCAAACTATTACTATTAGTAGTAAGTGAACCATATTTAGTCTCATATTCTCTAACTTTATTCTTCTTTTCTTCACGATATTCATTAAACAAACTAAGCATATTTCTATCAGTAGGATGTGTATCTAAATATAATTGTAAATCAGTCATTGCAAACGATAAAGCATCTATTTTAGTTAACATATCTGCCTGTTCATTCATAGGCTTAATTTCATAAGGTTGTTTAATTTTATATGGATCATATAAATTTTTAAACAAGTTACCCCTAATAAACCCTTGATAATCATCATATAAATTACTGCAATTTCCCTTCTTACTCATATAATTGCTATTACTATATTGGTCCATAAAATTATTAACAAACTTTTGATAGTTATTCATAATATCCTCCTCACCTTATCATATGTTTTTAACCTATATATGTATCAGACATAAGCCCAAACATATAATATAATATGGATTTAAAAAATAGACTCAAACAAATAAAAATAGAAAACTATATCTATATAATATATATTGGAATTATCATCTTATCCTTCTATGCTAATAAACTAGAAAAAGAATATTTAATCTATAAAAATGAACAAGCCAAACAAAAATACCGTAATATATTAATTACGATATTTGTTATAGCTATATTAGTATATATTTATTATACATTAGATAGTTATCAAGGAATAAAAGAACCATCAGAAAATCCAGAAATACAAAAATTCAATAATCTATCATTCCTAGCTAGTTCCCTAGTCTTAATAAGTTGTTTAATTTTTTTATATATAGCTTATAATGATAAAGATATCAATGTTGAACTAGCTTTTAGTTAAAAAAATATATTATAAATACAACATGATATAAAATAATATATAACAACAATAAACTAAGTTATAGCTATTATAGAATCTAACCTTTGATTAAAAGTCAATGTAAAACTGTTGAAATCATTGATGAAAACCCTCCATTTGTAGGCTATCTGTAGGCTACGGAAACTAACTAAAACAAGCGGAGAACTACATAAATGATTTTACACATCTATAATTATAGAGAAAAAACTATTGCTTATAACATTCATCTATAGTATAATTTATTTAGGGAATATCAATTGTTGAGTGTCTACCTCTAATCTATATAGAGAGGAAGTTTGATAAAGTGAAAACTAAGACTTTTATTTTAAAAGTTCTAAAGCTCATTACTATCATTTTATTTCTCCTTATCATTATGATAGTAGTAATAAAAAAATGACACTTAATTCGCATTTGAATTAAATGTCTGTCTGAATTAAATGTCAAGGTGGACATTCAACTCGAGAAAACTGAATGTTCCCTTTTTTATTTTATGCAATTTCTCTTGCTACATACATAATAACACATATTGATTCATTTTGCAAATCGTTCATGGCAAAAAAATTAAATAATTTTTTAAAAACAACTTGACTTTTTCTTCTTTTTAAGGGATTAATAGAACGTATTAGGTAATAGAAATATTCTAGACATTAGAAAAGCTGAAATCCAACAAGTAATAGACAACAGTACTTTAAAATACACAGGTCGTAACTATTTAAAACACTTATGGAAGAAACTAGTTAAATACTGCATGGATAATTATCATATGACTTTCTTTAGTAATATATGT
>CADBLY010000051.1 GCA_902795725.1 uncultured Erysipelotrichaceae bacterium | reverse complement strand
TAAAAGGAGTATAAACATGTCTAAATTATATTTTCGTTATGGAGCTATGAATTGTGGAAAAAGCTCTTCATTAATGCAAGTCGCACATAACTATGAAGAAAACAATAAAAAAGTAGTAGTAATCAAATCAGTAATCGATACTAAAGGTAGTAATTATTTAGAATCTAGAACTGGATTAAAAAGAAAAGTAGATATTATTTTAAATATTAATGAATCATTGGATACATATAATTTCAATCACACCGATTGTATATTAGTTGATGAAGCACAGTTTCTATCCAGTAATCAAGTTGAACAATTGTGGAAAATAGCTAAAACATCCAACATACCTGTTATTTGCTACGGATTAAAAGTAGATTTTCAGGGATACTTATTTGAAGGATCCAAACGATTATTAGAATTAGCAGATGAATTAGAAGAATTAGTAACAATCTGTAAATGTGGAAAAAAAGCTAAATTTAATGCTAGATATGTTAACAATATCTTCACACTAGATGGAGAAGAAATTGTAATAGATGGCAGTAATAAAAACATAAAATATATACCAATGTGTGGATCTTGTTATTTAAAAATGATTAAAAAATGTCAAAAATGATTGACATTTTATAAAATATTGCTATAATATCTTCGGTGTTTGAAAGAGGCGAAAAAAACTTATGGAAGAATCATCGTTAAAAGTAAAGAATAATAAATATAAAATAATGCATCAAGCATTATTTGAAAGACGTTTACAAGAATACTATGATTATGTAAAAAAACATGGTAAACAACCTGACAAAACTGTCTGTTTTAAAGATGGTAGACAAATGGGACATTGGAAATCAGGCTTTTTAACCATCATAAAGAAGGTAAGTCAATTAGGGGATGAGCGAGCAACTTATATATTGAATGTCAAAAATATTACAAAAAAACTATCTTTTGATGATAAATGTATAGAAGTTATAAAATATTTAAAAGAGAATCTAAAAACTCCAAAAAAGCAAGCTAATGATGTCTTTAGCAATGGAACTAAGATGGGACTTTGGCTTTATCAAGAAAAACGTCATATTATCTTTAGAAATATGATGGGGGATAAATATGCTACCGCATTAATATACATAGTTTTAGAAATAGATCCATTCTATTTTGATACAATTATACACAATCCAAAAGCCAAACAAGAAGTCAATCGTATAATGGTTAATTATCAATTTGTTAAAAGAAAATAGGGGTATTATGTTTAAAATAGGAAATATAAAAATAAAAAACAATATAGTAATGGCTCCAATGGCAGGAATATCAAATCCTGCTTTTATGCGTATCATAGAAGAAATGAAAGCTGGATTAGCTTTCACTGAGCTTATTAGTTCGGAAGCCGTTGTAAGAAATAATAAAAAAACTTTTGATATGTTGAATGGTATAAAAACACTATCAATGCCAATTGGTATCCAAATATTTGGATCAAACCCTGATACAATGGCATCAGCAGCCAAAATATTAGTAGAAAAATATAATGTCCCAATAATTGATATTAATATGGGATGTCCTGTTTTCAAAGTTGCAATATCAAGTAAAGCTGGAAGTGCCTTATTAAAAGATCCAGATAAAGTATATGAAATTGTCAAAAAAGTTGTTAGAAGTGTAAATGTTCCTATAACCGTTAAAATAAGAAGTGGATGGGATAGTAATAGTATTAATGCTGTTGAAATAGCTAAAATAATAGAAAAAGCCGGAGCAAAAGCTATTACTATACACGCTAGAACACGCAGTCAAGGATACAGTGGAAAAGCTGATTGGGATATTATAAAACAAGTAAAAGATAATGTATCGATTCCAGTAATAGGTAATGGAGATATTAAAAACTGTTACGATGCTTTAAAAATGCTACAAGAAACAAAATGTGATGCAGTCATGATTGGACGTGGATTAATGGGTAACCCCTGGTTGATAAAGGATTGCATTGACTATTTAGAAAAAGGTATAACCCCTAAACCTGTTTCCTTAAAAGAACGATTTAATATGATAAAAAAACATTTAGATTTACTCTTAGATACTAAATGTGAAAAAGTTGCTCTTTTAGAGATGCGAACTCATATTGTATATTATCTAAAAGGAGTAGAAGGTTCTAAAGAATTAAAACAACAAATAATGAAAACCCAAAGTAAAGACGAAATAATTTCATTATTAGATAATTTTATAGACAATAAATAACTTAAGTCGAACTAATAGTATAGATAATGTTATAATAAAAATGGATACGTATGAACTTCAAACGTATCCTCGTTTTATTGTATGAACTATGTTCATCTATATACATAATTAATTGCAAATACTAAAAAATAATGTTATAATTTATAGACGAAGAGGAGTGTAATTATGAGAGAATTAACAGATCAAGAAAAAGTAAGAAGAGAAAAGTTAGAACACATTAAATCATTAGGTTTAGATCCATTTGGACAAAAGTTTGAAAGAACTGATTATGCTTCATATTTAAAAGAAAAATATGAAAGTATTGAACACGATCAATTTGAAAATATGGAAGATACCGCTTGTGTAGCTGGACGTATCATGTTCATAAGAAAAATGGGTAAAGCATCATTCTTTTCTATTCAAGATAAAACTGGAAAAATCCAAATATATATATCCATAAATGACATTGGAGAAGAAGATTATAATTTATTTAAAACAGCTGATATTGGTGATATAGTTGGAGTATATGGTAAAGTAATGAAAACAAGAACAGGGGAAGTAACCATAAAATGTTTAAAATATACTCATTTAGTAAAAGCTTTACGTCCACTTCCAGAAAAATTTCATGGGCTTACCGATATTGAAGAAAGATACAGAAGACGTTATGTTGATTTAATAATGAATGAAGAATCAAAACGTGTAGCTTTTATGCGACCAAAAATAATTAGATGTATACAGAATTATATGGATAATCAAGGCTTTACCGAAGTAGAAACTCCTGTTTTAACCACACTTTTAACAGGAGCATCAGCTAGACCATTTGTTACCCATCATAATACTCAAGATTTAGATATGTATCTTCGTATTGCCCTAGAACTACCACTAAAAAGATTATTAGTAGGTGGTATGGAAGCTGTATATGAAATAGGAAGAGTATTCAGAAACGAAGGAATGGATCCAAAACACAATCCTGAATTTACCCTTATGGAAGCATATCTAGCTTATTCTAACTTAGAAGGTATGATGGATTTAACTGAAGGTATGTATAAAGAAATAGCTAATAAAGTAACTTTAAAAACAGTATATAATTGGTGTGGAGATGAAATAGATTTAGGAAAACCATTTAAAAGAATTAGTATGGTTGATGCCATAAAAGAAGTTACCGGAATTGATTTTAAAAAAGAAATGACTTTAGAAGAAGCAAAATCTTTAGCAAAAGAACACAATATTGAAATAGAAGATCACTTCCAAGTAGGACATATAATAAATGCCTTCTTTGAAAAATATGTTGAAGAAACTTTAATCCAACCAACTTTCCTTTATGGTCATCCAGTAGAAATTTCACCACTTACTAAAAAGAATCCTGAAGATCCAAGATTTGTTGATCGTTTTGAATTATTTATTGGTGGTAAAGAATTTGCAAATGCTTATACCGAATTAAATGATCCAATTGATCAATTAGAAAGATTTGAAGAACAATTAAAAGAAAGAGATCTAGGTAATGATGAAGCAAATGATATCGATTATGACTTTATTGAAGCCTTAGAATATGGTATGCCTCCAGCTGGTGGTATAGGATATGGAATTGATAGATTATGTATGTTATTCACAGAATCTGATTCCATTCGTGATGTGATTTTATTTCCAACCATGAAAGAAAGAAAATAAAAGGAGTAAATAAATGATACTATACATCGTTAGACACGGAGAAACGGAAAAAAATAAGTATGGACTAGTACAGGGTCAAAAAGAATGTGATTTAAGTGAATTTGGCATCAAACAAGCTAAAGAACTAATTCCATTAGTTAAAGATATAAATGTAGATATTGTAATATCATCACCATTAAAAAGAGCTTATGATACAGCTAAAATTATTACTAATAATAATTATCCTGTAAATATTGATGATAGATTAATTGAAAGAGATTGGGGATTATGTGAAGGAGCAAGTATTGATGATGTCGATACCGTTAAATGCTGGAATATTTATCTAAATATCGATGACAATAAAATAGAAAAAGTTCAAGATTTAATTGATCGAGTATCAAGTTTTATTGAAGATATCAAAGCAAAATACAGTGATAAAAAAGTCTTAGTTGTTACCCACAGTGCAGTAATGCGTGCCATACACTACGCACTTCATCCCATACCAGAAGATGGAGATTTATCAAAATTAGAAATACCAAACTTAAGAATAATAGAATATGAAATATAGGAGGAATATATGAAAATATTATCAGTCAATTGTGGAAGTTCATCATTAAAATTTCAAATGTATGAAATGCCAGAAAAAGAAGTATTAATATCAGGAAACTTTGAAAGAATAGGTTTAGAAAACAGTTTTTATAGTTATAAAATTAATGGAGAAAAAACAAAAAAAGAAGCAAGCTTACCAAATCATGGTGAAGCTGTAAAAATATTAGTACAAGAATTACTAGACAACAATATCGTTAATTCTTTAGACGAAATAAAAGGTATTGGACATAGAGTAGTTCAAGGTGCAGACAAATTTGATAGAACCGTTATTATTGATGAATCAGTAAAAGAAACTATTAGTGAACTATCTAAACTCGCACCATTACATAATCCAGCCGCTCTAATAGGAATAAATGCCTTTGAACAGTATGTAAAAGATGCAACCGCAACAGCAGTATTCGATACTGCCTTTCATCAAACTATGAAAGAAGAACAATATATATATGCCTTACCATATGATTGGTATACAAAATATGGAATAAGAAAATATGGGGCACATGGTACAAGCCATAAATATATAACAAAATACATGCAAGATTACTTTAAAGAAAATAAAAAACTAATTATCTGTCATATTGGAAGTGGTGGATCAATTACAGCTGTTAAAGATGGTAAATGTGTAGATACATCAATGGGATTCACACCAAATGCTGGTATCGTAATGGGTACTCGATGTGGTGATATCGATGCAAGTATAATTCCGTTTATGATAGATAATGGATTAACATCAAAAGATATTGATACAGCTATTAATAAAGAAAGTGGCTTAAAAGGTATTACTGGTGGTATATCAGACTCAAGAGATATCGAAGATGGTATCAAAGAAGGTAATAAAAAATGTATCCTTGCCCAAAAGTTATTTGTAAGAAGCGTAGTAAACTATATAGCAAAATATTATGTATTATTAAATGGAGCAGATGCTATTATCTTTACCGCTGGAATTGGTGAAAACTCACCTGAAACTAGAATGCAAATTATGGAATCACTTTCATCGCTTGGTATAAAAGGGGATAATGAAGCCAATAATTCACGTGGTAAGTTTACAAAAATATCAAGTAGCGATTCAACAGTAGAATGCTTTGTTGTCCCAACCAATGAAGAATTAATGATAGCAGAAGATACATATGAATTAGTAAAATAATAAAAGTTGTGTTCAACAATAGTTGACACTTCTTTTTTTCGGATATTTAATTTCTGATAACTTATTTTAAACACCTTCAAATATTTTAAAAAAATTTTCTTTAAAAAAAAGGAAATAGAAAAGTTTTCTCGTATAATATAAGTGAAGGGTAAAAGTGGTTGATGTGTGGTTAGAAAGGAGACCAATGACTAAAACAGAAGCAAAACCATTTTACAAAGCCACTAATGATATTGTCTTTAAAGCAGTCTTTTTACCACCAAACAATTGGAGCCTTGTTAAAAG
>CADBLY010000050.1 GCA_902795725.1 uncultured Erysipelotrichaceae bacterium | reverse complement strand
TAGATATGATAATAGAACATATTTTAAAGATTGCATAACCGAAGTAGGTTTTACAGAAGATTTAACAGGTTTTGATATTGCAAGAAGGACTATGGAATTTAAGAAAAAATTTGTTAATAAGGAATGTTAATGCATTCTTTTTTGAATAATAGTTTATGCCGAGAAAATCCATTGTTGTAGGCTGAACTTATTCGTAATACTTATAAGTCAGTTTCCATTCAAATAATGGAAACTGGCATAGACACAAAAGAATAAGATCAGGGTTCCTACAACAATGGAGGAATTGGAATAAAATGATAGAATTAATAAAGGAGTTTGAGATTGGTGTTAAAGATAAAATAATTAAATATACAAATAAAAGATTAAATTAAGGGGTTATCAAATAACAAATAATGATATATAATGTTTTTGGAACGCAGACAAGTTCAATTAATGATTAGAAAGAGAGGTATTAAATGGCACAAGTTGAGATTATTGCTGCTAATCTCAAACAAAATAAAATTAATTCTGTTAAAAATAATATAAAGAGGGTTTGTGCTTATGCAAGAGTAAGTACAGATTCAGAAGAACAATTAACTAGTTATTCTTCACAAATAAAACATTATTCTGAAATGATAAAATCAAATCCTGATTGGGAATTTGTTGAAGTTTACGCAGATGAGGGTATTTCAGGTACTCAAATAAAGAAAAGAACAGGCTTTAAAAGAATGATTGATGATGCATTAAAGGGTAAAATTGATATTATTATTGCAAAGTCCATATCTAGATTTGCGCGTAATACGCTTGATACTTTAAAAGTTGTAAGAGAACTTAGAGAACATAAAGTAGATGTATATTTTGAAAAAGAAAATATTCATACACTTAATTTAGATAGCGAGATATTCTTAACTTTATATAGTGCATTTGCTCAAGCAGAAAGTGAATCAACATCTATGAATGTTAAGATGGGTTTAAATGCTAAAATGAAACGAGGAGAACCCGTTGGTAATCAAAACTGTTATGGTTATATTTGGAATAATCAAACAAAAGAGTTAGAAATTAATGAAATACAAGCAGAAATTGTAAGACTAATCTTTGACTTATATGTTAAAGGAGTTGGAGGAAGAACTATTGCTCACAGATTAAATGATAAAGATATTCCTACGTACTTTAACAAAAGATGGAGTCAAGGAACAATTAGTAGAATAATTAAAAATGAAAAGTATGTTGGTGATTTGCTCGGGCAAAAGTATTATGTTCTTGATCCTTTATCACATAAAAGAAGTTTAAATTATGGAGAGAAAGAACAATACTATGTAAAAGATCATCATAAAGGGATAATTGATAGAGATACTTGGGATAAGGCTCAAGAAATACTAAATAAGAGAAACAATAATAAAAAAGAAAATGGTCGAGTACACAAAACTATTTATAGTTTAA
Source organism: uncultured Erysipelotrichaceae bacterium (assembly GCA_902795725.1). Lineage (GTDB taxonomy): Bacteria > Bacillota_I > Bacilli_A > RF39 > UBA660 > RUG12438. The sequence continues at coordinate 23,507 of CADBLY010000050.1, read as the reverse complement.
AATATGATTTTAGTAGTAAAATAGTATGTGGTCATTGTAATTCTACTTATGTTAGAAGACAAGGGACTAAAAGGAAAGATGGAACGGCTCCTGTTTATTGGAAATGTTATCAACAGGTTGATGAAAAAAGATATTGTGAAAAATCAAAGTTTATTCGAGATGATGTTTTAAAAGATATGTTTGTTGAACTATACAATTTAATTGTTAAAGATAAACATAAAACCAAAGAAAAACTATTAGAGGCAATTAAAGATACTTTAAAAAATGACAATTATAAAAAAGATATTGATAAATATAGATTGGAATTAGATAAGTTAAATATTAAATTATCTAAACTAGTAGATATGAAACTAGAGGAAGTTATTGATAAAGATGCTTATATTAAAAAGGAAAAAGAATTAAAAACTCGAATAGATGATTTAAACGAAAGAATAGTAAATCTTCAAAATCAAAAGAATACAAATGATATTGTGGTTAAACGAATCAAAGAAATAGAAAAGATACTCAATCAACCAACAGTTATTAAGGAATTTGATAAAAGAACATTCGATAATATTGTTGAAAGAATTGTAATAGGTGAAGATGGTAATGATGAAAAAGTTATAAGATTTATCTTAAAGACAGGAATTGAGTATAAGTGCAAAGAAAATATCAGAATTGATACAAGCGTGTCATTTGGTAACTACAAGAGATTTAGCTAGACTATATGAATGTAAAAATGGCACCAAAACAATAAATTTATCAGTAAAACGACATATTAATAAATTTCCAGAAAGATATATGTTTCAACTAACGGAAGAGGAAAGTAAAAATATTTGGTTTCAAGTTGAAACCAAATATGGTGAAATAGAAACTCGTGGGGGTAAGTATAATAAACCATATGTATTTACAGAACAAGGAGTTGCAATGCTTGCTACTGTATTAAGAACTAAAGTAGCTGAAGAAGTAAGCCTTAGAATAATGGATGCTTTTGTAGCCATGAGACATTATATATCAACAAATTTATTAGAAAGTAAATATATAAATGATATGTTACTAAAACACGATAAAGAAATATCAGAAAATAATACTAAGATAGAACTGTTACAAGAATCATTTAATAAGCTATCAGAGAAAAGAAAAGTAAATGAGATATATTTTGATGGACAAATATATGATGCATATTCTAAGATGTTAGAAATATTTAAAAGTGCGACTAAACAGTTAATTATTATTGATAGCTATGCTGATAATACAATACTAGATATTATTAAAAGATTAGATTTAGAAGTAATTATTATAACTAAATCTAATAATCTTTTAACCAAACAAGATATTATGAAATATAATAAACAATATCATAATTTAAGTGTAGTATATAATAATAGTTTCCATGATAGATATTTCATAATTGATGAGTCTATAGTTTATCACTGTGGAGCGAGTATTAATAGAATAGGTTATAAAACGTTTTCTATTAACATAATTAGTGATGAAGATTTATGTAAATCGTTAATAGGTAAAGTTAATAAATTAATAAGATAACAGGAGGTAAAGATATGAATGAAGTAATTGAAAAGAATATTGTTATTGAAGACTTAATATATGAGATAAGGGGTAAGCAAGTGATGCTGGATTCTGATTTAGCTAGGCTTTATAACGTTGAGACCAAAAGAATAAATGAAGCTGTTAGAAGAGACCAAGAAAAATTTCCTGAAAGATTTTCTTGGATACTTGATAATGAAGAAAGCAAAAAACTTTTGGTCGCAATTTGCGACCAAAAAATAGAAACACGTGGTGGGAAATACAAAAACCCTAGAGTTTTTACGGAACAAGGAGTTGCTATGTTAGCAACCATTTTAAAAACAAAAGTACTACTAGAGTACTTTTAAATATTCATTAAATATATACTAATGGAGAGGATAGTTGCAAAGATATTCCATATTATATAAGGGATTAATAACTTACTTTTATTTGAATTAATATAAAGGAATAATGAACTAATAAGGACGATAATGGTATCAATTAAAGCTATAAATGGGCTTTTAATAGTAAAGAAGAAGAAAGTATATGTTTGGTTTGAAAAATAGTTAATAATTAATGATTTATAATAATTTAAATCTTTGTCTTTTTGTTTTATAATGCTAAGAGTTATTAAAACATATAAAATCGGCCATACTATAGCAAATACAATTGGTGGTGGGGCAAAAAAAGGTAGATTAAGGCTTTTATAGTAAGTTGTATCTACTTTAAAGATAATTGCTGATATAAACCAAGGAAGTAATAGTAATACAAATTTGAATATTTTTTTCATAGTCACCTCTTTACATATTTTATGAAATATATTAAAATATTATTACAGGTGATTTATGTGAATATTTCTTTAAATAAAAATGATGAAACAGTAATGAAGTTGCTGCACTATTTTATAACTAATCAAGGATATAATCCGGTTATAGTTCATGGTGTAAAAGATGAAATATGGCTTGAGAATAACGATGCAGAATATAAAATAATTCGCATAGTAACAAATTATATCCATAATGATGAACAATTGGACTTTGATATTTATCGTACTAAAAGAATTGTTAGTAATATTAGAAAAAAAACTTTTTCTTTTAGAATGAATACTTTAAGTATCTTTCTCAATCTAGGAGATAATGTTCATGAAAAACGTGATAATATTAAAAATATTGATATTGTTAAATTAAATGAATTAAATGATATTAAAAAATATCAGTTTATTTTAAATGAATTTCCCAATATTTTAAAAGTAGAGACTGATGATAAGAAAGGCTTTGAATTATTTATTAAATTAACTAATGATATTAATCAAAAAAATATTGATGAAAGTAAAAAAGCCGATGATGTATTTAGTAAAAAAACACCATATATAACTTACGGTTTGCTAATTGTTAATACTATTGTTTTTTTATTAACAGTTATTATGAGCGGTTCTGTTTTAAATTTTAAACCAAGTTTACTATATAAATTAGGTGGATTAGTTAATTATAATAACATGAATAGTCCAATCGATATGTATCGCTTAGTTACCAGTGCTTTTCTTCATGGCGGAATACTTCACTTTATTTTTAATATGTATGCATTATATGTAATAGGTCCACAAATTGAAAGTTTCTTTGGTAAAATAAAATATTTAATAATTTATATAGGAAGTGCGCTTATTGGTAATTTACTATCGATGCTATTTTTACCTAACGGAGTTGTATCTGTCGGCGCAAGTGGAGCAATATTTGGTTTGTTTGGCTCGTTACTTTACTTTGGATATCACTACCGTGTATACTTAAGTGGAGTAATTAAATCACAAATAATACCTTTAATAGCTATAAATCTTTTTATCGGCTTTATGGCATCAGGTATTAATAATATAGCGCATATTGGTGGCTTGATTGGGGGAGTATTAACCTCAATGATGGTAGGAGTTAAATACAAGAGCCAAAAAGCTGATATTGTAAATGGTATAATTATGACATCTATTTTTGTTGGATTTTTACTTTTTATGATTTTAAGATAGTTTGACTATCTTTTTTTTATTTTTTTTGATATGATTATATTTAGAGTAGGTGGAACATGAACGATTATATAAAAAAAATAGAGCAAGGAAAAACTATTACAATTAACAATATATCTTTTGATAAAACATTATTAGATGAGTTATCGATTGATCTTAGGGGAGCATATCATATTTATAAAGACGAAGAATGTCGCAAATTTATTCATGCTTATGCTAACTATAAAAAAAATATTAAAGATGATATTTATTCTCATAATATTCTTGTTGCTTTTATAATTGGTTTTGCAATTGGTGTTTTTATTGCAGGAATTATTGCTGTAGTAGAGCAAATTATTATTAGATAACACAAATGATAAAAGAACGATTATTAGTCGTTCTTTTCTTCGAATAAATTAATAATTGATACATCTAACGCTGTTGCTATAACTTGTAGTGTTTCAATTGAAATAGATGCGTAAACCCCTTTAGCTTCTAAATTCTTAATATAACCATAAGATAAACTAGTGATTTCAGCTAGTTTTTCTTGTGTATATCCTTTTAGTTTGCGATATTTTTTGATGTTTTGACCTACAAGCGTATAGATATTAAAATTTCTTCTCATATATCATCACCTATCTTATTTTCTCACAAATTCGTTAAGAATTAAGTCATAATATGGATGACTTTTGGTATTTTTACCAAATTTTACCATATTATTGGGTGAGGAGATGTTTATGAAAAAGATAATTCCATTTGAAAAAGAAATTGTTTTTAAAACAAATATTAGTGAAATAACAAGTATTGCTTTAGAAAATACATTATCTATAGCTAATACATTGGTAAGTGGTGAATTTATTGTTAGTGGGGATTACAAAGTAAGTGATGCTAGTTTGACTGTTGAACCATTTAATCAAATATTACCGGTTGAAATACATATTGATGATAAATATATGACTACTAAGGCTATAGTTGATATTGATGATTTTTATTATGAAGTTATTAATAATCAAGTATTAAAGGTTTGTATTGATGTAAGTATTGATAGATTAGAGGAAAAGGAGAGTATAGATATGGATCGCAATATAAAAGATGATATTAAAGAAAAAATTGAAGAGATAACAGAAGATGTGATTGAAGTGAAAGATAAAGTTGTAGAAAAAATTGATGATGTTAAAGAATATATTGATGAGACTAAGGAGAATGTTAAAGATAAAATAAATTCATTGTTTAGTAATTTGGGAAGTAATGATACCTATATTTCATATAATATATATATAATTAGAGATGGTGATACTATTGAAACAATTCTTGATAAATATGATGCAACAGAAGACAGTTTAAGACTTTATAATGATTTATCAGATTTAAAAATTGGAGATAAAATAGTTATTCCAAATTAATGAAGGCTATTAGAGATATTTTAGTTAATAATGATTTAAAGGTTAGAAAATATCAAACTGTTGGAAATTCTACTTTTATTGATACTGATGATAATAGATATGTAATTAGAAAAAAGGGTAATAATCAAGGTGTTTTGGAATATTTAAATAGTCGTAATTTAAGTGTTTTTCCAGATATTATTGATAGTAATAATGATTATATAATGTATAATTATATTGATGATAATAATATTCCTGAAGAACAAAAAATGAATGATTTAATAGGCTTTATATCCTATTTACATAGTAAAACATCTTTTTATAAAAGCATTGATGAAGCTGAGTATAAAAGATTATATGAAGATTTAAGCAATAATATACTATATTTAAAAGACTACTACAACGATATAATAGCACTCATTGATTCAAAAGTCTATCCTTCTCCACCGGAATATTTGTTACAAAGAAATATTTCTTTGTTATTTAGCTGTTTAAACTATTGTGAAGAGAATATTAAAGTGTGGTACGAAAAGGTTAAAAATTTTAAAAAGATGCGTGTATCACTTATTCATAATGATTTAAGGCTTGACCATTTTTTGGAGAGTAATAGAAATTATTTAGTTAGTTGGGATAAAGCTAAGTTTGATATTCCTATCTTTGATATTTATAAGTTATATAATAAATATGGAAATAAATTTGATTTTGATGAGTTATTAAGTATTTATAAAGCTAAATTTAAGTTATCTGATGATGAATTAGGATTGTTTTATTTACTTATTAATATGCCTACTAAAATAGAATTTAAAGGGAATAATTATAATATGTGTATTGTTATTAAAAATGAATTAGCTAGACTTAATCAAGCTGTATCTTTGACTAAAGCTACCATAAAATCCTAAAAAAAGAAAAGAAGATAATCATTAATATAACTAATAACAGGAATAAATGAAAACGAGTAAGGATAATAAAACATAATATTAATTGATATATAAGTAGAATAAAGAAAAACAAACATACAAGCCACCATATTCCACGACATCTAAACCATCTCATATAATCACCTATTTTATTATATTAAATAGTTATATTTCTATATAGTTAATTTGCCATATAATTTAATTCTTTCGCTTAATATTTTACTATTATTATCGATATAAAGAATAGCTGAAACTATTCTTTTTATATTACGCCTTTTAGTAATAATTGATATTTTTTTATTATTTATTTCTATAGGACATTCTTTTAATTTGTTATATATTTCTTTATAATGATTTGATTCAATAGTTAATTTAACTGTACCTAAAGCTATCTTTTCTTCAATTATACTACCTATATAGGAGCCTACTAAACTTCCTATACAAAAAGCTATAATTTTAAAGATATCTTTATCGATATCAACAATAACAATTCCTGTTACTAGTAACCAAACTAGGGTGACTAATCCTTGTAAGAGTGCTCCTAATTTTTTTTTACCATTTGATACAACAATTATTCTTAAAGTTGATAAAGCATTTTCTATTATTTTGGATATGAAGATAGCTAAATATATCATGTAATCACCATTATTATTTTTAAAATAAATAATTATTTTATGCATAAAATAAGGTTATAACACATAGACTTATTTAGGTGAAAATATGGAGATAGGAGATTATGTTACACGTAAATCATATAATAATGATATTGTTTTTAAAATAATTGATATTGAAGATTCTATATATTATTTAAAAGGAGTAAGTGTAAGATTACTGGCTGATAGCTATGAAGATGATTTAGTATTAGCAGATAAAAATAGTAAATCGGAAGATGATAAAGAGTATTTAGACAGAATTAATATTGTAAATAATATGGATAGGGAAGATTATTTTTATCTGCCTGGTAAAATACTTCATTTAGATGGTGATAAAGAGTATTTAAATAAGTGTTTAAACTATTATAAAAGAATTAATTTACGTGCGATAGGTGTAGTAGAACAAGAAGCTAATATGCCTTTAAAAATAAGAGAATTGCTAGAACAGTATAATCCTAATATACTTGTTATAACTGGGCATGATGCTTACTATCAAAAAAAGGGGAATAAAGATGATATAAGTGCTTATAAAAATAGTGGTAATTTTATTGAAACCGTTAAAGAAGCTAGAAAATATGAAAATAGTCATGAAAAACTAATCATTATTGCTGGAGCATGTCAATCTGATTATGAAGATTTAATAAGAGCTGGTGCTAACTTTGCTAGTAGTCCTAAAAGGATTAATATTCATGCTTTAGATCCTGCGGTTATTGCATCCAGTATGAGTTTATCAGATATAAGTAAAGATATAAATATTAAAGATATTATAACTAAGACAAAATATGGTAAAGATGGAGTAGGTGGTATTATTACTAAAGGAACAATGTATAAGGGGTATCCAAGATGACGCTATATGAAATAAAAAAAGATTTATCTAATCATATTGGAAGTGAAGTTAATATTAAATATAATCTAGGAAGAAATAAATATGAAGACTATAAAGCTACAATAAAAGAACTATATGATTATGTTTTTGTTGTTGAAAGTAAATATGGTATTAAATCATTTTCCTATAGTGACGTTATGATTAAAACTATTCGAATTGACTATTAAATGCATATATGATAAAATTAATGCACGGGGTCGTCTAGTTTCGACGAGTATGTTTGAGTAATAGTGGCAAGTCGTTTTGTACACGTCAAGTACTAAAAAAATAATAACTGGAAACAGAATTAAAAACGCAGTAGCTGCACTTTTCTCTAGAAATAGTGTAGCATTTGCCTAATTTAATATAGGTCTGCACTCTCTAATCTATGTTCCTGTCATTTTTTAGAGGGTTCATTTAACAGGATATACTGCTATGATGTCTATAAGTAGTGATGAATTATATAGACTTACTAATTAATTTGGTTGTTAGTTTCTTTATTTATTAGGACATTTATAAACTAACTAAACTTGTAGAAGCTGTTATGTTAATGTATTCGGACATGGGTGCGATTCCCATCGGCTCCACCATTTATATTAATACACGCACACCTATATTAGATGTGTGTTTTTAAATACTTGATTACACATGATAAAAAATATTTATTAAGATGGTATTATGAAAGATAATAGAAGTTTGATAATTTATTTTAATTGAGTAAATGAAAATTATACATTAGAATATTCTATATTTGTGTGATTATAAGACTGGTATAGAAGAACTAGTAACACATAGTAAACACATCATCTGATCATAAAAATAATATAATTATTTTTAATAAAAGTTAAAATAATATGATATACTTATTATAGAGATGAAAAAGGAGGTGTGGTTGTGAATAAAATTTTTAGAAACATCATTTGTGTTTTTGTTTTAATTGTCTGTGTAGTTACTGTAGCTGGATGTGGCAATACTAAAACTAATCGTAACTCATTAGTTGGTTCATGGGAACACTCTGGGTATGTTTATACATTTAATAATGATAAAACTGGAAGCTATGATGCATTAGGAACTAAAATGGCTTTTACTTATGAAGATGATGGCAAAAAGGTTTCTATTTTATATAAAGGAAATACTATAGCTAGTAGTTATGAATATAAAATAGATGGTAAAAAGCTTGTTATAAAAGATAGTTTTGGTAGTGATGTAGAATATACTAAAAAATAATTTATTAATTATTATAAAATATATGTTTTATTTGCATATATTTTTTTATATATCTAATAATAATCATGTAGTCTGTATTTAAAAGGAGATGCATTATGTTTTTAAAAGTTAAAAACACAATCCTTGTTCTTCTTTTAACTATATTTATTATGCCGCTTAATTCTTTAGCTTATTCAGACTACATAATTGCTAGTGGAGAGAATATTGGTATTAAACTTAATTCTAAAGGAGTCGTTATTGTAGGTACCTATAAAATTGAAGAAAGAAATCCTGGTGAAGATGCTGGATTAAAAGTTGGAGACATCATTACTCATATCAACGATAATAGTATTAATAATGTAGATGATATGGTTTCTATTATTAATAATCAAAATAATGATGAAATTAAAATTAAGTATTTAAGACAGAATAAATCAAATGTAACATCTTTAAAATTATCTAAGGATAATAATACATATAAAACAGGTTTATATGTAAAAGATAGCATAACTGGTGTTGGGACATTAACGTTTATAGATCCAGAAACTAAGGTATTTGGGGCATTGGGTCATGAAATAATTGAATCAACAACTGGTAATATTTTAGATATAAATGGTGGTACAATATTTGATTCAACAGTTACTGGTATAACTAAAAGTAATGATGGTGTACCAGGAGAGAAAAATGCAACATTTGATACTAGTAAAGTGGATGGAGAAGTTAAAAAAAATACCAATAAAGGTATTTTTGGAAATTATATAAGTGCTATTAATAAAGACAATTTATATAAAGTAGCTTCTAAAAAACAGGTAAAAAAAGGTAAAGCTAAGATATTAACAGTGTTAGAAGATAATAATGTAGCTGAATATGAAATTAATATTACGGATATATCTGATACTAGTAATAATATTAAAAATATTGTTTTTGAAATAACTGATGATAAATTAATTAATAAAACAAATGGTATTGTTCAAGGGATGAGTGGTAGTCCTATTATTCAAGGAGAATATATTGTTGGTGCGGTAACCCATGTATTCGTTGATAATCCGTTAAAGGGATATGGGATTTTTATTACAAATATGTTAGAAGAAGGTGAAAAATAAAGATTAATTCTTTATTTTTTCTTATAAATTAGGAAAGTTCTTGGTATTTTGTGTAGGAAAACCATTAACAAACTAAGTATATACAATATACTATTTGTATATATAGGCGGTGATATCTTGAAAATAATATACCTATTAAACTATCAATTGAAGATAATGAATCACTACGTTGATGATATGCATCAGCTTTTAATAAAGTTGAATTAATAAGTTTTGCATATTTTATTGTATACCAATACATAAATTTTTTCGTAATTATCGATATAACTGCACCTAAGCTAATATAACTGAAAAGAGACATTCAATACGTTCATAACCATATGGATGGTGGTCATCACTTTCTTCTTTAGCTATTTTAGTGCTTTTCATAACAATAAGGGTTGTAAAAACATCAGACATACTATGTATGAAATCTGATATCGTGGCTTTTGATTTACCGATGATGCTACATACTAATTTTAATATTGATAAACTTGTATTTATAATTATTGTAATTAAGGATACACGGTATATTATATTGGTTCTTTTCATAACTCATCTCGACTATAAAAAGTATACTAAAATTATAATTTTATTTGCAATATCTAATTGAATTATATTATTTTATGTGCTATCATGTGAAAAAGGAGTGAAGATATGAAAGATATTTTAAATGAATTTAAGGACTTCATTAACAAAGGAAATGTTGTGGATTTGGCTGTTGGTGTTTTGATTGGTACTGCTTTTGGATCATTAGTTACATCTTTAACTAATAATATTATCTCACCAATTATTGGCATGTTTGGTGAAGCTGATTTTTCAGGTATGAGTTTAAATATTCATGTAGGAATTATTAAATTAAATTTACACTATGGGGCTTTTTTAACTGATGTAATAAATTTCTTAATTATGGCCTTTATTATTTTCTTAATTGTTAAATTTATGAATAAGATAATGACTAAAAAAGAACAACAAGAAGAAGTTAAAGTTAATGAAGAATTAGAAGTATTAAAAGAAATTCGTGATAATTTAAAAAAGAAATAGAATAAATACAATCTATTTCTTTTTTTATCTATTTGGAAATAAAGATATAATAAACATTCCAACCATAGCTAATAAAAAGATAATAATAAATATTTTTTGTACTACTTTGCTCATAATTCCACCTCTCATTAATTATAATACAAATAAATAATAAAATCAAAATATATTTTGACCTAAGTCACTATATTGATACTAACAATTATATTAATATTTTCTTATATTTAAATCTTTTATCTTTTAATATATTACTTTAACATATTTTTTTATTAATTTATACCAAGATGTATTAAAATATACTTAATTGTTCGAAGCTTCTTAAAAGATAAAAATGGAATATTTTTTTATCTTGTCCATATAATTCATTAGGTGATATGATGGACAAGTTAAAAAAAATAATTAAGTATAATAAACAAATGATGTTATTTATTGGTATTATTGTTATATCGGGTATTATTACAGGAAGTTTATTTACTGTATTACTAAGTACAAGTGATAAAGGTATGGTTATGGAGTCTATAAAAAAATTTACTAATAATATCACTCATAATACTTATAATTATGTTGATTCTTTAAAAAACATATTTTTTCCTAATATAATAACTACTTTATTTATTTGGATATTAGGTATATCTATAATAGGTTTAATTGTAGTTATTATTATTCTTTTTTATAAAGCTTTTATTTTAGGCTTTACAATTAGTAGTTTAATCTTAACATATAATTTAAAAGGATTGGTTATTGCATTTGTATACATTTTTCCACCACTTATTCTTAATATATTAGTTTTTATGTATTTAAGCACTTATAGTATTAAATTATCTATTATATTAATAAAAAGTATTATTGGTAAAAAAAGTCTAAATTTTAAAAGCTTTATGAATAATTATTTAAAAGTATTAATTATTTCTTTAATAGTAATTATTATAAGTAGTTTATATGAAATATTTATTAATCCATATATATTAAAAAGTATTATAAATTTACTTATTTAAAATATAATGTTATAATACAAATGGATGTGAGAAATATGAAAACGGTTGTAATTGGAATGAGTGGGGGAGTAGATAGTAGTGTAGCTGCTATTAAATTATTAGAGCAAGGTTATAATGTTATTGGCCTTTTTATGCGTAATTGGGATGCATCTATTAATAATGATATTTTAGGAAATCCTACGCTTAATAATGAAATATGTCCCCAAGAACAAGATTATAATGATGCTTTAAAGGTATGTGAGAAATTGCATATTCCACTTCATAGAATTGATTTTGTAAAGGAATATTGGGATTATGTTTTTACTTATTTTTTAGATGAATTAAAGAAAGGTAGAACACCTAATCCAGATATAATGTGCAACAAATATATTAAATTTGATATGTTTATTAAAGAAGCGAAGAAATTAGGTGCTGATTATATTGCAACAGGACACTATGCAAGAATAAAAGATGGAAAGCTTTTAAGGGGTATAGATGCTAATAAGGATCAAACATACTTTTTATCGCAAGTAACAAAAAAACAATTTGAAAATGTTTTATTTCCTATAGGTGATATGGAGAAAAAACAGGTTCGTGATTTATCGGAAAAATATGGTTTAATTACGGCAAAAAAGAAGGATTCTACAGGAATATGTTTTATTGGCGAGAGAAACTTTACTAACTTTTTAAAAAATTATTTACCTAATCAACCTGGTGATGTTATTGATATTGATACTAATAGCAAGGTTGGGGAACATATTGGACTTATGCACTACACTATTGGACAAAGAAGGGGCTTAAATATTGGTGGTAATGCTAATCGTTTATTTGTAGTTGGAAAAGATTTAAAGAAAAACATTTTATATGTATCATTTAAAGAAGATAATGAATATCTATTGAGCGATTCTTGTTTAGTTGAAGATATTAATTGGTTAGGTGATAAAAAAATAGATAAATGTAGTGCTAAATTTAGATATCGTCAAGCAGATAATGATGTCGAGTTAGAGTGGTTAGATAACGGAAATGTTTTAGTAAAATATCCGCAAAAGGTTAAGGCTGTCACACCTGGACAAGCTTGTTGCTTTTATTTAAATGAAGTATGTCTAGGTGGGGGGATTATAAAAGAAGTAAAAAAGGATGGTAGTAAATTATGGTATCTATAGTTGATTTAATAAAAAAGTATACAGATGTAGATAGTTTAGATTATGTTTTTAGTATAATTGGTGATGAACAGCACGTTAATTATATTTTTAATGATATGAATAATACAAGAAATCTTTTGGCTGATTTATCTAGTGATCTTAAATTATTAGAAATATTTCATAGTGTTTATATTAATATTAAAGATGATAATATTTATAAAAATAGTCAACTATTTAATTGCTTATTAATGTTTGATATAGCTTATCAAAACTTAAAGAAACAATTGAATGATATTAGTGTTAAAAGAATTAAAAGTATAGTTTTACTACATGACATTGTTTTAAAACAAAATCAAGAAAGAATAAATAATATGAAAACTGCAAATAATATAGAAGATAATTATCCATATAAAAATTTAGTTATCGAACTATCAAATAAAAAGGATGAGTTTTCTTTAAATGAAGAGTATAGTGTGGAAGCATTTAATTATACTCAAGGGTTAAATGGTGTGTCTATTATTACTCCTAGTCAAACATGTTCTTATTTTAATGATGAAACAATTAATGGTTTAAAAGGATCAGGGCATCATGATGCTAGATTTCTACAAATAATTGAAGCTATTTATGGTAGAGTCTTTAATAATGCTGTTACTGGTCAAGATATTAAAATTAGACATGTAGCTTATATGAAGAATAAAAGTGAATTAGAATTTTTAATGACTTTGGAAATACCTTTATTAGTTAATTCAAGTCAAAAACAAGCATTAAGTTATTTAAACGATGAGATTAAAAAACATACTATAGAGAGTAATAATAATTTTGTAATACATGCTATGATTACTGATTATATGAATATGGATTATTGTAAAAATATAAACGCTAAAGCTAATTTAGATGATATACTAGAACAGTTAATTGTTGATGATAATATTGAGTATAAATATCAAGAGAAGTGTTTTATAGGATATTCTAATTTTGAAAATCATTATAATATTTCAAAACAAAAGTAGGGTAGTAGCCCTTTTTCTTTACATTTACTTGACATTTTTAAGAAAAGCGTTATAATTATTATAGGAGGCAAAACATATGGGATATTTGAATGATTTATTACGTGAATTAGGGATTTCAAAAGTAAAGTTAGCTAAGTATTTGGGTGTGTCAAGACAGATGATTTATAATTATCTGGATATGGATGATATTAATAAATGGCCAACCGATAAAAAAGTGTTGCTATTTAATTTGTTAGGTGTGAAAACAGCTGAACAAATATCTGAAATTAAAATAACTACTGATTATATAGATGAAGTTGAAATGCGTCTAAGCAGTTTAGAAAATACTAATAAATATGTAAGTGGTAGTGATCTATTAGTAGGTTTTGATAATAAGAATAAAGAAATATTTTTAGGTATATGTGATTTATTAAAAGAATATATGGATGAAGATAGTAAAGTTGGAGAATATTTTCATCACTATTTACAAGCTATGCAAAATACTAAAGAATTAAAATACATATTAGGTTATATAGCTAAGGAAACAGGTTTTGTTAAACCAATGGAGTTTGTATTTAATGAAGAAGAACAATTTATTTTTGAGAGTATTATGCACTCAGCTATGATATTATATCGTTCGGGAAAAGCATCTAAAAATAAGTTAGCAGAATCACATAGAAGATTTGTTAGCGAAATAGAACAAAAACAAGAAGATAAGTTAAGTAGAACAATGGAATTAAATTCTATAAAAAACCAAGCCTTAAAAGAATTAGGATATACAGAAATTAATGAACATAATGCAGGGGAAGTATTTGCTAAAATAGCAGAAATACAATCTAGAAAGAGTGCATTTAAAAGAGATTTAGAAACAGTATAAATAGAAGTTAACATAATATACATTATAGGATAATTACTATAGTGTATTTTTATGTATAAATATAGACTTTTAGTTAATAATATTATTGGGTGATTTAAATGAAAAAAGCTAATAAGCAAAGTTCTAAGACAAATAAAAGTAATAGAACTAATTCAGTAAAATGTAATTCTAATGATGAATCTACTTCTACTGAATCAAGAAACAATTGTAAATAACCCAAAGTAAAAAGAGCTATGCTCTTTTTTGCTTTTATTTTAATTCTAGATGGATAATAATACATTAATTACCATGTGGATGAAAGTTATTGAATGTATTTCTTAGTGACTCATCTGATATATGAGTATATATTTGAGTTGTTGTGATGGATTCATGCCCTAACATTTCTTGAATACTTCTTAAATCTGCACCATGTTTGAGTAGGTGAGACGCAAAGGAATGACGAAGAATATGGGGTGATATTTCTTTTTTTATTCCTTGTTCTTTAGCTATATTTTTAATAATTTTAAAAAATCCTTGTCTTGTCATTTTATTTCCATGATTATTTAAGAAAAGATAATCATTTACTTCTTTTTTTAATAGAGATGAACGATACTCATCAATATATATATTTAAAGCGTTTATAGCCATATTTCCTAATGGGATGATTCTTTCCTTACTCCCCTTTCCTATTGTTCTTAGAAGGGCGTTATTGATGTCAATATCGTATATTTTCAAATTAATTAGTTCGCTTACTCTTAATCCTGATGCATACATTATTTCAAGCATGGCTTTATTTCGATATGAATAATTATCTTTTAAATCTATATCTAATAATAATTCAATTTCTTTTTCACTTAAAACTTTTGGTAAACTTTTATTAATTTTTGGTAAATTTATATTATCTGCTGGATTATTAATGATTATTTTTTCTATCATTAAGAATTTATAAAAGGATTTTATACAAGATGTATTACGGGCAATTGATTTGGTACTCATCCCCTTCTCTTTTAATTTTTTTAAATATTTTCTTAAATCATCACTGCTAATACTTTTTATATCCTTATTTAAATACTTGTTTATCTTTTCTAAATCTCTTTTATATGATTCAACAGTATTTTTACTATAATGTTTATCAATTAGTAAATAATCGCAATACTTTTCTATATATATATTCACTATATCACCTAATAAAATTATATCAAAAAAGCAGTTATTTTGTAACTGCTTTATGAATTCTTTTATATGTTAATGTATTATGCATTTGTTTTTCTTTTTTAATTATTTCTTGATTTGATACTGGTAGACCATATAATAATTTGTATTCATCTGATAAACCATTAATATACAATACTTCTCTTTCACTTTTATCTCTTACACGAATTCTACACTTATATGCTATATATTCTTTTATATCTAAATAAGTTTTTAGACTACATTCATTATTTACTATGTAATTATTACATTCTTGATTTAATATACTAAATTTAAAATAGTCAACAATGTATTGATCTGCACCTATCATTTTAGAGATGGCATATACGTCTTTTAAGGCTTTTATGTTGGCCATTCTTTCTATTGGTGTGATATCGTGAAATGAAATACTTTTATAATATAGATTTTGATATTTATTGATATATTTATTATATCTTTTTTTTATACCTTTATTATAATCTTGTATATTTGGAAAGAAACTATTAGATATATGGAATAGTATATTTTCAATATATGCTTTATTAATTTCATTATAGTTTTTTATTTGACTTGCATGTTCTAATTCGTGCAACAAATAGAATGTGATTTTTAGGTTTATAAATAAATTTTTATCATTTTTGTATAAACTTTTAATAATAAAATTATCGTTTAATTCAATAGCATCTATTAAAAGTGGTAAATCAATATCAATCTGTTTATTTGGTATATCATATTGTATAATATCACCCTGTTTATAATTACCTTTAAAGTAATTCAACTTTAAAATATAGTCATGTAATTTTTGATGATCTCTGACAGTTGATATAATTGTTTTTACAAATTGTCTATCAGCTATTTTACCTTGTTTATTATAGTTTTCAATAACACTTTTTATTTTATTATACATAATAATCCCTCTTTTCGGCATATTATTATATCAAATCTTAGCTTTTTGTCAAATTATGTGCTATTATATAAATGGTGATATTATGGAACCTTTAGCAATACAATTAAGACCTAAAAGTATTAAGGAAATACTTGGACAGAAACATCTTGTTGGTGATAATAAAATACTAACTAATTTAGTTAATAATAAACGATTATTTTCCATGATTTTATACGGACATCCTGGTATTGGAAAAACATCAATTGCATGTTCTATTGTTAATGATTTAAATTTACAATATCGTATGCTTAACGCTACAATTAATAATAAAAAAGACTTTGATGTTGTTATTGAAGAAGCTAAAATGTACAAGGGACTTGTTGTTATAATGGATGAAATTCATCGTTTAAACAAAGATAGACAAGATCTTTTACTCCCCTATTTAGAAAATGGTTTGATTACTTTAATTGGTATGACAACGGCTAATCCATATCACAGTATTAATCCGGCAATTAGAAGTAGATGTCAAATATTTGAATTAAAACCATTAAATGATAGCGATATAATAGAAGGTCTTAAAAGAGCTACTAAGATATTATATGGTATTAATATAACTGATGATACTATCAAATATATTGCAAATATTGCATCAGGTGATTTAAGGTTTGCTTATAATTTGCTTGAGATAGCTTATTATTCAACTAATGATAAAAGTGTAAATATTGATGTGGTAAAAAAAATTAATAATAAACCTAATTATTTTCACGATAAAAATGGTGATGGTTACTATGAAGCTATAAGTGCTTTTCAAAAAAGTATTCGTGGAAGTGATGTTGATGCTTCTCTTCACTATCTTGCTAGATTAATAGAAGCTGGTGATTTAGATATTATTTATCGAAGAATGAATGTTATTGCATATGAAGATATTGGGCTTGCTAATCCTATGATGGGTGTAAAGGTAGATGCTGCAATAAATGCCTGTGTTAGATTAGGGCTTCCTGAAGCTAGAATAATACTTGCTAATATTGTTATTGAACTTGCATTGTCTCCTAAATCTAATAGTGCATATTTAGCTATTGATAAAGCTTTAAATGATATAAATATTAAAAATGTTGGGAGTGTTCCTACACATCTTAATAATCATTCCAAAGATTATAAATACCCACATGATTATCCTAATCATATTGTTAAACAACAATATCTTCCAAAAGAATTAAAAAATTCTAGATATTATCAACCACAAGATAATAAATATGAAGAAAGTCTAAAAAAAATAAATAATAAAATTAAAGAAATCATAGATTAGTCTATGATTTCTTTAAAGATTTAATATAAATAATTCTAGTGCAAGTGATTTATTTACTTCACTTGTTTTTATTTGATAGTCTAAATTAGCTAATTCATCAATAATATTTATTAATGTTTCATTATCATACTTAGATCCTTTTTGAATAGCTAATTTAACGGGATAAGCACTCTTACCGGTTATTTTAACAATATCATTTTCTGTATGACCTGATCTAATTAAATTACATGCTTGATACATTAATCTGAAGTTATTAGCAAGCATAATAACAATTTTAATTGGTTCTTCATTTATTTTAAGTAATTCATGATAAGTAATAAGTGCTTCTTTCTTGTTTTTATTTATTATATTATCCATAAAGTTAAAGATATTTGTATCAATATAATGACTACATACATTTAAAACATCATTATCAGTTATTAACTTGTCTTCTCCTTTATAAATTAATAATTTATCAATTTCTGAAGCTAATATTTCTGGATTATTCCCTACTCTTTTGATTAATAATTGAATGGTAGGACGTGTTACTTTATAATCTTTTAAGGTATCACTAACATACTTATAAGCGTTAAATTTATTATTAAAAGCTTCTACTTTGCCATTATTTAATATGGCTTTATAGATCTTTCTTCTAGTATCTATTTTATCGCTGCTTAATTTAAAAATTAGAATAGTATCAGGATTAGGATTATTTAGATAACTTTCTAAATAATCTAAATCATCTAGTTTACTATCAAAGATATTAGCTTCATCTATAATAATTATTTTTTTATTATCAAATAATGATATGGTAGCGGCATCATCAACTATTTCTCTAATATTATTATCTAATTGATATTTAATAATATTAATATCACTAACATTGCTTTTTTTTACTATTTCATCTATTCTTTTATTTATTTGGTATTCTTCTAAACCATATAATAAATAAACCATAATCTACCTCATATCTATATCTTCAAGCCTTACACTAACAAGCTTAGATACACCAGATTCTTGCATTGTAATACCATATAAAGTGTCGGCATATTCCATTGTTTTCTTTTTGTGAGTAATAACAATAAACTGGGTTTTGGATTTCATTTTAACTAAGTATTCACCAAATGCTTCAACATTAACTTCATCCAAAGCAGCTTCAACTTCATCAAGAATACAAAATGGCATTGGTCTTGTTTTTAATATAGCAAATAACAGTGATATAGCTGTAAAGGTTTTTTCACCACCACTTAATAATGAAATGCTTTTTAAACTTTTACCTGGTGGAGATGCTATAATCTCAATACCTGTTTCTAATAAATTATCTTTATCGGTTAACTCTAATCTAGCCGTACCGCCTTTAAATAGTTCTTTAAATGTTTCTTCAAAGTTAATTTGGATATTATTAAATGTCTTAATAAACTCTTCTTTCATAACCGTATCCATCTGTTCAATAATCTCTAATAGCGTATTTTGTGCTTCAGACAAATCTTCTTGTTGTTTAATTAAAAATTCATATCTTTCTGCTACTCTATCATACTCTAAAGGTGCTGCAGAGTTAATTGGACCTAAAGATTTAATTTCTCTTTTTAGATTACTTACTTTATTACGAGCTGTTTTTTCTTCTATTTCTAATTTATATAAAGTCTTAGCTTTTTCATAAGTAATAGTATATTCTTCATTTAAAGTGTTTAGTAAAGTATCTAGTTTTACATCTGCTCTATTGACACTTATTTCTAATTTTTTTAGTTCATCTGATTTTTGATGATATAAACTATTATCTTTTCTAACGGAATATTCATAATCTTCTAAATTATGGTTTAATTCTTGCCTTTTACTATTTTCTTGTTTTAATTTACTTTCTATTATTTTCTTATCATTAATAGCTTTATAATATGACTCTATAATATTTTCTTCTTCTTTTGATAATTCATTATTAAGTAGATTATCGGTACCTTTAATCTCATTATCAACTTCACTAATTAATTTATCTAATTCTTTAATTTGATTATTTTTACTTACTATATATTCTTCTTTCTCTATTTTTTCTTTATTAATAATATATAATTCGTCTTCTAAAGCTTTTAGCTTATAGTCTATATCATTAATATTATTTTCAATATTAGATATATCTTTAGAAGTATTATTTAAGTTATTTAATTTACTTTCTAATTCATATTTAAGCGTGATAAGATTTTTAACCTTACTATTACCACCTGTTAATGATCCACCAACATGAATTATTTCTCCATCAAGGGTAACTATACGATAACGATAATTGATGGTTTTACTTAGTTTAGTAGCACTATCAATATCATCCATAACAATAATATTACCTAGTTGATTTTTAATAATATTATCATACTGTTTATCATATTTAACTAATTCACTAGCTATACCAATATATCCTTTAGTATTTAATCTATTTAAAGTATCATTATCAATACCTTTACCTTTAATGATATTTAATGGAAAGAAAGTAGCTCTTCCACTATTACTAGTTTTTAAGTAATTAATAGCTTCTTTTGCAACACGTTCATTATCTGTAACTATATAAGATGAACTAGCTCCTAAAGCGATAGAAATAGCTTTAGAATACTTTTCTTCTACTTCAATTAAGGAACCAATAACTCCTTTTATTCCGCTTAATTTAGGATTATCAAGGATTAATCTAACAGCATAAGGTAAATTACTATTATTATCAATATTTTCTCTTAAAACGTCTATTTGATTAGTCAGGAAGTTTTTTTCACGTACTTTATTACTTAGTAAGATTTCTAATTTGTTTTTATCGTTCTTAATTTTATTAATTTCTTGTTCTTTATCTTTATTTTTATTTGTAATATTAATTAATTCTTCTTGATTTAGTTTAATATCTCTTTTAATCGCATCTAATTCATTATTATATTTTAACCCTCTTTCTTTTAATTGAATTATGTTGTCGTGTAATTTGGTATCATCTACTTGATACTTTTGTCTTTCTGTAATAATTTTACGTTCACTATTTAATTGTTCTACTTCTTCAGTCATAGAAAGCAATTTATTTTGTAATTCTTTAATGTTATTATCACAATTATTAATATTAACTTTAAATTCTTCTATCTTAGCTTCACTAGATGAATTAGTTGTACTAATAATAGTTAATTCATTTGTTAATTCTTCAATTAATTCTTTGTTCTTCTGATATTCTTCGTTAATAGTTGTAATATCTGAAACAATTAAAGATATCTCAATATTTTCTAAATCATTAGCTAATGATTCATATTTTTCATAAGCTATCTTTTGTTCTCTTAAAGGCTCTATTTGAACTTCTAACTCTTTAATAATATCATTAACTCTATCCATATTATCTTTCGTACGTTCAAGTTTTCTTAAAGCATCTTGCTTTCTTTTTTTATACTTTAAAACACCAGCAGCTTCTTCAAAGATAACTCTTCTATCCGTAGGTTTACTAGATAATATCTCTTCAATTTTACCTTGTGAGATAATATTAAAACTTTCTTTAACAATTCCACTATCCATTAAAATATTATTAATATCCTTTAAACGACATTTCTCACCATTTAAATAGTATTCATTAGTTCCATCTTTATATAATCTTCTTTTAATAGATACTTCATCATAAGATATAGGTAAATAATTATCACTATTATCAAATATTAGTGTGACTGATGCAATATTCATTCCCTTACGACTCTTAGATCCAGCAAATATAACATCTGTCATAGCTCCATCACCACGTAAGGATTTAATAGATTGTTCACCTAATACCCATCTTACCGCATCAACAACGTTACTCTTACCAGATCCATTTGGACCAACTATTCCTGCTATTTTACTATCTAAATCAATTATCATATTATCCGCAAATGATTTAAATCCATGAGCAATTATTCTTTTTAAATACATATTTTCACCTTACTTCTCAATATAATTATAACATGTATTAAACTAATAAAGCAATGGAATCATTGCTTTATTCAGTGTTATTAGTTAATAAGGCTGATTTGTAGACGTTGATTACTGGGCGGACATAGTAACAATCTTGACACTTATAGGAATAACCGTGATGAGTCCCCCCATGTACAAAATATGCGTAAACATCAGACATCTGATCATAAAAAGTCCAAGATGTATAAGATCTTGCCCAATTATAGGGTGAATCTTTACAATTTGATTTATTACATAATAAATTATTGTTTGCCTCTGTTAATTTTAATAATCTTGCAAAATACCCGTCTAATTCTTTAAGCTCTTGATTATTAAATGTGCTTTCTGCCCAACTATCTACTACATACTTAATTTGCGCATTGTCGTATTTATTACATCCAGAAAGTCCTTTATTTAAGTCACAGTTATCATTAAAATCATATGCTACTCTTCCGCTTGTAGATGTTGTTCCAGAATTGTTTATATGATTAATGCCGTTTGAATCTATACCGTATAAATTCACCTCGTTTGCGGTTAATGGTATATCTTTTAATGCTACAATATAATCTTTATTTACTTCGCTATTCTCTATTACCCAATAATCTTCATCATTTAAGGTTATTTTATCTCCTACATGATATACTCGATAATCAGCTACTTCACCATTTTCTTTAACTAAAGCGTCTCCTGTTTGTTCAAAGTTAATGGTTATACCTAAATTAGATATTGATACATCTTCGGTGGCTAATTCTGATGATGTTACTGTATCATCATAGGTTAATGTTACTTTCATGGTTACAGTTTCCTTAGCATATACTAAATCATTTATTTGAACTGATGCCCCATTATCGTATGTTAATGTATATGTTAAATGACCGCACACATTACTATTACTTACTGAATCAGTACCAGTACACTCTGGTGTGCCGATACTAACGCTTGTTATTTTTGCATTATAATTACCTTCATTTACCACATCAAAGGTAAATGAAATGGAGTCTCCTGAAGTTGTTGTTGATACACTATAATCTTCTATACTAGTAGAACTTGCTAATCTTGGTTGTGTGAGTGCTTTTGCTGTATGTGTGGTTGTTATAGTTGATAAATTTTCAAAATGTATATCCAATTCGATTTTCTATTAACTGCTTGTCCGGTTATATTCAATTGTCCGGTAAATCCTGCGTATACAAGTGCGAATAATATAATTTCACTTAGTGTGATAAGTCCAGCTAATAACACATTAAAACTTCTTCTTTTATACATAAATAATACCTCATTTCTACTGTTCAAATATATTACTTTCAAATACATTTTGCTAAAAAAAACGCAATAGTTTTTAAAAAATTCCCGTGTGAATTTTTTTCTATTTACGTTCCATTACACATCTTTTAATTATTCATTCTTTAATTTTTCTACTTCTTCTTTAGTTAATCCAGTGATTTTTGATATCATATCAATATCTAGTTTACTTTCTAACATCTTTAAAGCAATATCTTTAGTATTTTGTTCTACACCAGAATTACACTCAAGCTTTTTAATCGTATTTAAATACTTTCTTTCTTCTTCTTCCGCACTCATCAGTTGAATAAAGTCTTCATTACTATTTACTCTTTCTACTTCT